>DASSYY010000227.1:0-2076 GCA_035703025.1 Gemmatimonadales bacterium
CCGCGCTCATGCCCTGCTCCGCGACCCACAGCTCCAGCGGGCGAAGCCGGGGCGTGGCACCGTGCTGGAAGCGGAGCTGCTGGAGGAAGCGGGCGACGAACGTGGGCGAGAGATCGGGTGGGCGCTCGAGGAACTCGGCGAGCGCCCTCTCCAGGCGGCCGTCTCCGCCCGCGGCGGCTTCCCCGAGGCGACCGGCCCACGCGTCGGCCGTCTCCAGCTCCTCCAGCCGCCGGACCGAGCGCAGCGCCATCCGCCGCACGCTCTCGATGAGTCCCAGGCGCAGCATGGCGGGCAACGCCCACAGCTCGCCGATGCGGAGCGGCGCCACCTCCTGGAACGCGGCCACGAAGAGGCTCAGGTCGTCGAGCTCGACCCGAGCCTCGGTGTGGGAGATGAGGGCAATGGCGATCTCGTAGACCCGCGGGTGGCCCGCGAGGGTGCCGCTCGCGAGCTCGGGCAGCTCGCGGTAGTAGCCGCTGGGCAGGCTCTCGCGGACCTCGAGGATGTGTTCCTGGACCACGTGGACGTTGTCCAGCAGCCACTCCCCGGCTGGTCCGACGTTGTGGTCCCGCTCTTCGGCGGCAGCGAGCCGGTCGTGCGCGTCGGCGACGATCCGGCGGGTCTCGTCGAGCCGCTCGAGCAGGCGGTGACCGGTGCGTGCGGGCCGCGGGGCGAGCCGTTGGGCCTTGGCCAGAGCCCGCGCGCGCTCGGCCAGGAGCTCGGCACCCAGCAGCTCGCCCCGGATCGGGCCGGTAACGAGCTCGTCGAGGGCGGGACGGGTGCCGCGGCGGTCCAGGCGGCGGGCGATGGAGCGGAGCGTGGCGCGGGGGATGGCGTCTCTCGGGCTACGGTGCGTGACGAGGTGGAGCGAACCTGAAGGTAACAATGGCGAGCGGGTGTTCAAGAACGACTTGGCTGGGCTCCCGGAACGGGCCCGGAAGCACCGCCGAGCGCGTCACCTCCCCGCCCGCCCCGCAACAAGCGAACGGGGGCATGCCTCGGCGGCACGCCCCCGTCGCAGATGAACCCGCAGGATCGTCAGCAGATCACAGCCGCGTGGAACGCCTGATTCGTCAGCGCCCCGCCGAAGAACAGCAGCTGCCGGACCTGCACGCCGAAGCTCTTCCCGGTCGCGCCCGGCGTGATCTCCACCGTCGCCGGCGAGAACGGCACCGCCGTGCCCGGCGAGCCGCGGGTCGCCAGGGCCGCGCAGGCGCTGATGTTGATGTCGTTCGAGACCTGGTAGTTCCCGGTCGAGCCCAGAATGGAGGCCGACCCGATGGAGCCGCGCTGCTTGCCGCCGTTCGCCCTCACCACGACGAACCGGGAGGAGCCGGTGCCGGGGCAGATGACACTGAGATGGAACGGTACGCCGGGCTGAAGACCGCCGCCCGGGTTCTTGGTCTCGATGTAAACGGTGTTGGCGTCCGGGCCCTTGCCGGTGTACACGCCCGACGGGTTGAAGACCAGGCCGTTGGCCGGATCCGCTACGGTCGCCAGGTAGGCGCAGCCGGCCACGCCGGAAGAGAACCGGATCTGGTACCGACCTGCGCCGAGGTCGGTGAGCGTGGTGCCTGAGGTCGCTCGGACCAGGTTCGAGGAGGAGCCCACCACCGCAAACCGAGTGCTGTTCGGCCCGCATGCGACCAGGAGGTTGAAGGGCCCGTCGGTGAGCCCGCCGCCCTGGTTCTTGGTCTCGATGTAGACGCCGTTGGCGCTCAAGTGACCGCCCGCGGTGTATACGCCGAGGGCCTGGCTGTAGGCGTTCCGGGTCGTCGCGACGTAGGCACAGCCGGCGACATTGCGGTCGAAGGTGACCTCGTAGCGCCCGGTGCCGAGCCAGGTCACACCGGTGACCCTGCTGCCGCGGGCGAGGGTGCCGTTCTGGTTGACCACGGCCCACAGGTGGCGCACGGCGAGCGAGGCCTCCGTGCCGGCGGGCTCGAGCGAGGGAGCCATCGCATCGGGTGCCAGGTCGTTCTGCTCCAACGCCTCCGGACGGGGGGCGGTCGAGTCCTGACACGCGGCGAGCAGCGCCAGGGCGGTGAGGGACGTCAGATAGCGGTTCATGCCTTC
>DASSYY010000364.1:0-18661 GCA_035703025.1 Gemmatimonadales bacterium
GTGATCCAGCCGGTCGCCGAGATCGCGCGGCGCTGCTGCGACGCGGGGGTGGCTTACCATACTGACGCCGTCCAGGCGTTCGGCAAGGTGCCGGTGAATCTCGCGACCACGACCTGCACGCTCGCCACGATCTCCGGCCACAAGATCGGCGCCCCCAAGGGCATCGGCGCCATGATCGTGCGGGACCGGAAGGCCGTCGAGGCGATCATCCACGGCGGCGGCCAGCAGTTCGGCATCCGGCCGGGCACGGAGAACGTGGCGGGGGCCGTGGCCCTGGGCCGCGCGGCCACGCTCGCCGCCGCCGAGCAGGCGACCGAAGCCGAGCGGCTGCGGGGTCTGCGGGATGCACTGGCGGACCGGCTCCACGCCGCGGTGCCCGACCTGATCGTGAACGGCGAGGGGGCCGAGCGTGCCCCGCACATCCTGAACGTGGCCGTGGCGGGCGCCGACAGCGAAGCGCTGCTGATGCACCTCGATCTCGCCGGGATCGCGGCATCGAGCGGATCGGCCTGCTCCACCGGCGCCGTCGAGCCGTCGCACGTGCTGGTGGCGATGGGCGTCCCCCGCGAGCTCGCCCTCGGCGCCATCCGGTTCAGCCTCGGGCACGAGAGCACGACCGAGGACATCGCGCGCGTGACCGAGGCGATGCCGGCGGTCGTGGCGAAGGTGCGGAAGCTCGCCGGAGTGCTTGGACGTGCGTGAGCGCGTGCTGGTGGCGATGTCCGGGGGCGTGGACAGCTCGGTGGCCGCGGCGCGGCTGGTCGAGCAGGGCTACGACGTGGTCGGCGCCACGATGAAGCTCTTCTGCTACGGCGAGGACGTGCCGGACCGCCCCTGTTGCTCGCTCGACTCGATCAACGACGCCCGGGACGTGGCGCACAGGCTGGGGATCCCGCACTACGTTCTGAACCTCGAGGACCGCTTCAACCTGCACGTGATCCAGAATTTCGTGGCCGAATACAGCCGAGGCCGCACGCCGATCCCGTGCGTGCGCTGCAATTCGTTCACCAAGTTCCGCGACCTGCTCGCCCACGCCGACGCACTCGACTGCGCCTACATCGCCACCGGCCACTACGCGGTGGCGCGGGACGGCGGCCTGTATCGCGGCGAGGACCCGCTCAAGGACCAGAGCTACTTCCTCTGGGGGATCGACCGCGCCGTGGTGGCGCGGATGCTGACGCCGGTCGGATCGCTCACCAAGGCCCAGACCAGGGCGTACGCGCGCCGGCTGGGCCTGGCGACGGCGGACAAGCCCGAATCGGTCGAGATCTGCTTCGTGCCGGACGACGACTACGCCGGCGTGCTCGAGCGCCACCTCCCCGCCGACGCCCCGGCCCTGGCGCCCGGTCCGCTGGTCACCACGGCCGGTGACGTGGTCGGGGAGCACCACGGGTTCGCCCGGTACACCATTGGGCAGCGGAAAGGGCTTCCCGGCGGGTTCGCGGAGCCGCGCTTCGTGGTGGCTATCCGGCCCGAGCGCCGGGAGGTGGTAATCGGCACGGCGGACGAGCTCGACGGCCATCGGGTCCAGCTCGAGGAGCTCAACTGGCTGGCCGACCCGCTGGCCGCCGGCGACGGGTGCGAGGTCCAGATCCGGCATCGCGCGATGGGAGTGCCGGCCACGGTCGTGACGGCGGCTGGCGATTCGCTCGAGCTGGCCCTGGCCGCCCCGGTCCGGGCCATCACGCCCGGCCAGTCCGGCGTCCTCTATGCGCCCGGCGGCCGGGTCCTCGGCGGCGGCGTGATCGGGCGGGCGGCTTAAATGCGGAACCTCCTGATCCACTGGGGATTCAACGCCGTCGCGCTGTGGGTGGCGGCCTACTTCATCTCCGGCCTCGATTTCCGGGGCGACCTGCTGCATCTGATCCTCGTGGCCGCGGTGTTCGGCCTGGTGAACAGCCTGTTGCGCCCGCTGCTCACCGTGCTCACCTGCCCGCTCATCGTCCTCACGCTCGGCCTGTTCACCCTCGTCATCAACGCCCTGATGCTGGTGGTCACCGGCTGGCTCTCCGAGCGCTGGGACCTCGGCTTCACGGTGGCGGGGTTCTGGCCGGCGTTCTGGGGCGGTCTGGTGGTGGGCCTGGTGAGCCTCCTGCTCTCGATGCTGTTCCCCAACCCGGAGCACTAGCCGGCCGCCGTTACCCCGCCGTTACAATTCGTTCCCCCGCTCCAACCGGCACCGTACATTCCAGGCGTGACCGACCTCCTCCGCCAGCCCCAGCCGCCCCTGCCCTCGCCGGCGACCCAGGCGGCCTCGCTCGACGTCCGGGATCCGTCGCTCTACCTGAACCGCGAGCTCTCCTGGCTCGAGTTCAACGGCCGCGTGCTCCACGAGGCGCTCGACCCGCGCACGCCGCTGCTCGAGCGGCTCAAGTTCGTAGCCATCTTCAGCGGCAACCTGGACGAGTTCTTCCAGGTGCGCGTGGCGGGGCTCAAGCAGCAGGTCGCCGCCGGGATCGTCGAGCGGACGGCCGACGGCATGACCCCCGAGGACCAGCTGTCGGCGATCTCGACCATCGTGCGCGACCTGCTGGCGCGCCACCGCCGCTGCCTCATGCTGGACCTGCTGCCCGCGCTCGCGGAGCGCGGCCTCACGCTCCACCGGAACGTGGATGAGCTGACCGCGGCGGACCGGGCGTACGTCGAGGGCTATTTCCACGCCAACGTGTTCCCGGTGCTGACCCCGCTGGCGGTCGACCCCGGGCATCCGTTCCCCTACATCTCGAATCTGAGCCTCTCGCTCGCGGTGGTGCTGCGCGGGGCCGACGGCGACGAGCGGTTCGCCCGCGTGAAGGTGCCCAAGATCCTGCCGCGCTGGGTGCCGCTCCCGACCCCCAATCATTTCGTGCCGCTGGAGGAGGTCATCGGGGCCCACCTCGAGGCGCTCTTTCCCGGCGTCGAGATCCTCGGCTGGTACACGTTCCGGATCACCCGCAATACCGATCTCCAGATCGACCACGGTGACGAAGCCGAGGATCTCCTCAGCCTGATCCAGGAGGAGGTCCGGAACCGCCGCTTCGCCGAGGTGGTACGCATCGAGGTTCATGCCTCGATGCCCGCCTCGCTCCGGGAGCTGCTCCTGATGGAGTTCAGCGAGCAGCAGGACCCCCCGACCCGCCCGCTCACGCACGACGACGTGTACGAGATGGCCGGGCTCATGGATACCGCGGACCTGCTGACCCTCTCGGCGCTCGATCTGCCGGCGCTCAAGGACCCGGTCTTCCATCCGGTGACGCCCCCGCGGCTCGCCACGGCGCGCAACATCTTCGACGTGATCCGCGAGGGCGACCTGCTGCTGCACCACCCCTACGACAGCTTCCAGACCTCGGTGGAGCGCTTCATCCAGACGGCGGCCGAGGATCCCGACGTGCTCGCGATCAAGCTCACGCTGTACCGCACCGGGGGCGATTCGAGCATCGCGCGGCTCCTGGCGCAGGCCGCCGAGCGGGGGAAGCAGGTGGCGGTGCTGATCGAGCTGCAGGCGCGCTTCGACGAGGAGAACAACATCAGCTGGGCGCAGCGGCTGGAGGACGTGGGCGTGCACGTGAGCTACGGGGTGGCCGGGCTCAAGACCCACGGCAAGGTGATGCTGGTCGTCCGGCGGGAGGGCGACACGATGCGCCGCTACCTGCACATCGGCACCGGCAACTACAACCCGAAGACCGCGCGGCTGTACACCGATTTCGGCCTCCTGAGCGCCAACCCCGAGCTCGGCGCCGATCTCACCGACCTCTTCAACGTGCTCACGGGCTTCGCGTCGCCGGCGGGCTACCGCAAGCTGATCGTGGCTCCGCGGGGGATGCGCGAGCGGTTCATCGCCATGATCCGCCGCGAGATCGCCAACCGCGAGGCGGGCGCGCCGGCGCGGATCATCGCCAAGATGAACGCCCTGGTCGATCCCGACATCATCGCCGCGCTGTACGAGGCCTCGCGCGCGGGCGTGCCGATCGACCTCATCGTCCGTGGCATCTGCTGCCTCCGCCCCGGCCTTCCCGGCGTGAGCGAGACCATCCGGGTGATCAGCATTATCGGACGCTTCCTCGAGCACTCGCGCGCGTTCTATTTCCTCAATGGCGGCGCCGAAGAGGTCTACATCGGCTCGGCGGACTGGATGCCGAGGAACCTCGAGCGCCGGATCGAGGCGGTCACACCGATCGACGACCCGGCCGACCGGCAGGCGCTGCGCGACCTGCTGCTGCTCATGTGGGAGGACAATCGCCAGGCCTGGGAGCTGCGGCCCGACGGCACGTACGAACAGCGTCGCCCGCCCAGTCCCGAGACCGAGCGGGCGACGCACCGGCTGCTGGCGGAAGGCGGGCGGTAGTCCGGCAGGCGAGCCGAGGGGAACAGCGGGCTCTCAGTACGCGAGCCCCGCCGACTCCGCGAACTTCTTGAGCAGCTCCTGCTGCTCCGTCGTGAGCTGATCCGGTTCGGTGACCTGCACCTGCACGAGCTGATCCCCCCTCACGCCGCTCTTCTCCACCCCCTGCCCCTTGATCCGGAACTTCCGGCCCGGCTGGGTGCCGGCCGGGATGCGCAGCATCACCTTCTTGCCGTCGAGTGTGCGCACCCGGAGCCGGGTGCCCAGCGCGGCCTGCGCCAGGTTGAGCGGCACCTCGCAGATGATGTCGAGACCCTCGCGATGGAAGAACCGGTCGGGCTGGACCTGGAACGTGACGATCAGGTCGCCGGCAGGGCCGCCCGGCTTCGCGGGCTCTCCCTGGCCGCGCATGCGTACCCGGGTCCCGGTCTCCGTCGCCGGAGGGACGGTGATGACGACCTGGCGCTCGGTGCGAATCTCACCGGCCCCGCGGCAGGTCGGGCACGGCTGCGACGGGATGCGCCCGCGCCCGCGGCACTGGGGGCACGGCCGGTTGACCGCGAACCCGCCCTGGCCGAAGGAGATGGTGCCCCGGCCGTTGCACTCCGGGCAGGTGGACCAGGTGGCGCCCGGCGCGCCACCCGAGCCGGTGCAGGTGGGGCACTGCTCGGTGACCTGCAGCGTGACCGGCACCTTGCCGCCGAGGGTCGCCACGCGGAACGGAACCTCGACCACGGTCTCGATCGTCTCCGCGCGGGCAGGCTCCTCCTGGCGACCGCGGCCGAAGATGGATGAGAAGATGTCGCCCAGCCCGCCGAAATCCCCGAAATCGATCCCCTCCGTTCGAAAATCCGGCCCCGCTCCCCCGGCGGCGCGGCCGCCGCCCGGCCGCGGGCCGCGGGCCATGCCCCCGTCGAACGCGCCCAGCCGCCGCATCTGGTCGTACTGCTTCCGCTTGTCGGCATCCGACAGCACGCTGTGGGCCTCCGAGATCTCCTTGAAGCGCTCGGCGGCCTGCGGGTTGTTGGGATTGGCGTCCGGGTGGTACTGCTTGGCCAGCCGCCGGTACGATTTCTTGATCTCGTCCTGGGTGGCCGAATCGGGAACGCCAAGGACCTGATAGAAGTCCTTCGCGGCCACGTTACGCGTGTCCCTGCTCGGCGTATACCTGGACGCGCGCGGGGCGGACCAGCGCGCCCTTGAAGCGATAGCCCGCCTGGAACGTGGCGCTCACCTGGTGGTCGAGCTCGGGGGACGGCGGCGGCAGCGTGGACACGGCTTCGTGCAGGCTGGGATCGAACGGCGCGCCGACGGGATCGATCCGCTCGAGTCCCGCGGCGAGGAGCTCCTTGCGGAGCTTCTTGTCCACCAGCTCCACCGCCTGCCGCACCTGCTCGGCCGAGGCCGAGCCGCCGTCGGCGGCCAGCCGATCCATGTCGTCGAGCGCATCCAGCAGCCGCATGACCAGCGCCGCCTGCGACCGGTCGGCGAGCTCGCCGCGCTCGCGCGCGGCGCGCTTGCGGAAGTTGTCGTACTCGGCGGCCAGCCGCAGGTGCCGGTCGCGCTCCTGCTCGAGCTGGTCCTCGAGGCGCCGAATGGCCTGCGGGTCCGGCTCCATCGGAACGCCGGCCCCACCGGCCCCGCGCCCGCGGAACTCGGCCTGGGTCTCGGGCTCGCGCGAGGAAGGCTCCTGGGACATATCGGTGGAGGCCATGTCGGCGCCATCGGCGCTCGGCCCGGTCGGGGCGGCAGGATCGGTCATGCCGCCGGAGGTGTGCATGCCGTTGACGTCGTTGGCATAGTCGCCGCTAAACCTTCGCTTGTCAGTCACTTGCGACCTCGTGGATTCGAGTGCTGATGAGGAAGATAATAGCAGACGACGTGCCCGGTGGGATGGGTCAGAGTGGCAGCCGGGGGCCCTACCCCGCGCCCGCCCGAATGCGCCGCAACAGCAGGTGCAGGGCCGCCTGCGCCGCCCGTGCCCGGATGTCGTGACGCGTGCCGGGCAGCATCGATCGGTGCGTCGCGACGGTGCCGCCATAGGCCACCCCGTACCAGATGGTCCCGACCGGCTTCGCCTCGCTGCCGCCCCCGGGACCGGCGATGCCGGTCACCGATACGGCGGCGTCGGCCCCCAGCCGCTCGACGGCGCCCAGCGCCATCGCCAGGGCCACCGGCTCGCTCACCGCGCCGTGCGCCGCCACGAGAGCCGGGTCGACACCCAGGACGCCGGTCTTGAGCTCGTTGGCGTAGGCGACGATCCCGCCCAGGTACACATCCGAGCTGCCCGGAATCTCGGTCAGCCGCGCGCCCACGAGGCCGCCGGTACAGGATTCGGCCGTCGCAATGCGTGCGCCGCGGCTCCGGGCCGCGTCGAGGACCAGCTCCGCCAGGTCGGCCTCGCCCTCACCGTACACGTGCTCGCCGCCCCGCTCCCGGAGCAGGGCGACGGCCGCGGAGAGCCGCGCGTCCGCCTCGTCGGGCGGCAGCCGCCACGCGCTGAGGCGGAGGTCGACGCCGTCGAGCCCCGGCAGGTACGCCAGGCTGAGCGGGGCGATGTCGCGCTCGATGTCCCCCATCCGCTCGGCGAGCGTGGATTCGGGGATGCCCGTGGTCCGCACCAGGCGCGAGCGGATCACCCGGCCGTCGGCTCGGCCAGCGAGGCGCGGCGCCACCTCGTGCTCGAGCAGCTTGCGCATCTCGCCGGGCACTCCGGGGAGCATGATCACCAGCCCCGGCGGGCCGTCGATCCACAGGCCCGGGGCCGTGCCCCAGCGGTTGGGCAGCACGATCGCGCCTCGGGGGACCTCAGCCTGGCTCCGGTTGCTCTCGACCGGCACCCGGCCGAGCCGCGCAAAACGCTCGACCAAGACCGCCCACACGCGCTCGTCGAAGTCGAGCGGGGCGCCGAACAGGTCGGCCACGACCCGCTTGCTGATGTCGTCCCGCGTGGGGCCCAGGCCCCCGGTCGTGAGGACGGCACCGGTGCGCTGCAAGGCGCCTCGCACCGCATCCCTGATGGCCTCGGGACTGTCGCTCACGCTCGTCCGGCGGACCACCGTCACGCCGATGGCCGCAAAGGCGCGGGCGATCTCCGCCCCGTTGGTGTCCACGGTGAAGCCGAGCAGCAGCTCGGTGCCGATGGTGACGAGCTCGATGTTCATGGGAGTAGTGCCGGCGGGTCAGCCAGGGGGGAATCGCCCACGGGAGACTAGCGTGCCCGCTGAGAGAACAGCCCGCGATTCTGGTAGAGATACTGCGCGAACGAGGAGACCGTCAGCAGCGTCGCCACGGCGAGCGCCACCGCCACGAAGCCGCCGTGGAACTCGTTCCAGAACGCGGCGAACCGGCTGTGCTCCCACCCCATCGGCTTGCGCGCGTCCCGGAACGCGAACCAGAGGATGACCGCCCCGATGAAGATGTTCTGGATGGTGGTCTTGAGCTTGCCCGCTCCGCCGGCGGGGATGACCACTCCGCGCCGGCTGGCCCACCAGCGAAACGCCGTCATCGCCACCTCGCGCCCGATCAGCAGGAGACACACCCAAAGGGGAATGCTGCCCCAGATCGGGATGTCGTAGAGGTCGTGGCGGGCGCGGGAGATCCAGTAGATGGGGATCAGCGTGGCGAACAGGAGCAGCTTGTCGGCGATGGGGTCGAGCAGCTTGCCGATGTCGGTCACCTGGTTGCGGGAGCGCGCGAGGTGGCCGTCGTAGACGTCGCTGATCGCGGCGGCGAGGAAGATGATGAAGGCGATCAGCTTGGGCCAGTACCCCTCGATGAACGGCAGCAGCGCGATCACCGGCGTGAAGCAGATCCGGATCAGCGTGATGATGTTCGGAAGGGTCCACATACCGACGACTACCCCAGGGTCTTGACGACGTTCTTGCTGATGGCCTTCAGCGTATCGAAGACGCCTTCGCCCGTGAGCGCCACGGCCTCGAAGTAGGGCGCGCGCTCGATCCACTGGCCGTCCTGCTGGCTCACCAGGAACTCCGACTCGCGATTCGGATCCGGCATCGGCCGCTGGCGGGCGGGATCGTCCACCGGCCAGCCGGGATTGAGCGCGGCCTGGAGCTCGGCGACGGGGGCGGCGTTGGGAAGGTCGCGCTTGTTGTACTGAATGGTGAACGGGATGCGGGTGAGGTCGTAGCCGTGCTGGGCCATGTTCTCGTACAGGTTCTGCATGGCCTCGATGTTCGCGTCCATCCGCTCGATCTGGCTGTCCGCCACGAACACCACGCCGTCGACCCCCTTGAGGATCAGCTTGCGCGAGGCGTTGTAGTAGACCTGTCCCGGCACCGTGTAGAGATGGAACTTGACCTTGAAGCCCCGGATGGTGCCGAGATCCACGGGGAGGAAATCGAAGAACAGGGTGCGCTCGGTCTCGGTGGCCAGGGAGATCATCTTCCCGCGCGAGGCCGGCGCGACCTTGTTGTACACGAACTCGAGGTTCGTGGTCTTGCCGCCGAGCCCCGGCCCGTAGTACACGAGCTTGCAGTTGATCTCGCGTGAGGCGTAGTTGATCATCGACATGCTTGCGGTCTCCCTCAGGCCCCGAAGAGTTTGTCGATCTCGTCTTCCGCCTCGCCCAGGAAGTCCGACGCGACTCCCGGCGCACTGGTCCCGTCCCGATTGAACATGTCCGTAAAGACCTGCGTGAGCTGGCCCACCGCCGACTTGACCCGGAGCTTCACCAGGCCGAGCGTGGTGCGGTTGTC
Source organism: Gemmatimonadales bacterium (assembly GCA_035703025.1). Classification (GTDB taxonomy): domain Bacteria; phylum Gemmatimonadota; class Gemmatimonadetes; order Gemmatimonadales; family GWC2-71-9; genus CAVVWJ01. The sequence goes on from DASSYY010000364.1 coordinate 9,040, forward strand.
GAACAGGACGACGAGGATGACCCGCCGCGCCACGTCCGCCAGATACATCGACTCCTTCTCGCCCTGGTGAAACAGCGAGCCGAACTCGGGCTCCCCCAGCATGCGCGCGAGCTGATCGTTGGCGCTGAAGTCGGCCGCGGTGAGCGAGGCGAAGGCGGTGGGATCGAAGCGCGGCGCCTCGCCGACGGTGGCCACCATCTGCCCCGTGCGGTCGACGATCAGCGCAGTCCGGGCATTGGATTCGGCCAGGAAGCCGCTCAGAATGCCGTGGATGGCCCCGGCGTCCTCCTCCCGGAACGACCAGCTCGACGACCCGCTCACCGCGACATCCCGCTCATCGGCCTCGCCTCATGCCAGAGTGGCCTCCAGCCCGCGCAGGATGGCCTGCGCCCGGCGCCGGAGCACCGGCTGCCGCTCCCAGGCCAGGTAATCCCGCAGCAGCCGGATCGTATCGACGCCGGCCTGTCCGGCCAGGAAGCCGAGGGCCGCCAGCCGCCGCAGGGGACGCGGACTGAAGAGGTCGCACTGGTGGGTGGCCAGCCGGCGCTGCGCCAGCATCCATCCCGCCACCGCTCCCGCCGCCACCCCGCCCGCGAACAGCCACGCGCGCGAGCGCATCAGCCCGCCGTCGCCATCAGGAGACCTCCTGCCGCGCCACCAGCGCGTGCGCCAGTGTCACGCCGTCCACGTACTCGAGGTCGCCGCCCATCGGCAGCCCACGCGCGAGCCGGGTGACCCGCACGCCCTCGCCCGCCAGGAGCTGCTGGATGTAGGTCGCGGTCACCTCGCCCTCCATCGAGGGGTTGGTGGCCAGGATGACCTCCCGGACGCCGCCGTCCCGCACCCGCGCCACGAGATGATCGAGGTTGAGCGCCTCGGGCCCCACGCCGTCGAGCGGCGAGAGCCGGCCGCCGAGCACGTGATACCGGCCGCGGAACTCGGTCGACCGGTCCACCACCTGCACCGTCGACGCCTCCTCGACCACGCAGAGCAGCGCCGGATCGCGCCGCGGATCGCGGCAGATGGCACAAGGCTGCTCTTCCGTGAGGTTGCCGCACTCGTCGCACGGCCGCACGCGCTCGCTCACCGCGACCAGTGCCGCGGCGAGGCGCCCCGCCTGTTCGGGGGGTTGCTGGAGCAGATGAAAGGTGAGGCGTTGAGCCGTTTTGCGGCCGATCCCCGGAAGCCGAGCCAGCTCCGTGATCAGCGCGTCGATGGCGCTCACCGTCAGCCGGCGACGAACGGCAGCGAGGGCACCTTCCGCATCTCGGCCTGCAGCAGGTCGGCCGCGCGGCGCTGGGCCTCCGCGACCGCGGCCGTCACGAGATCGGCCAGGAACTCCGCGTCGTGCCCGGCGAACACCACCGGATCGATCGCGACCGAGCGGACCGTACCCCGGCCGTCGGCCGTGACGCGCACCATGCCGCCGCCCGCCGAGGTCTCGATGGTGCGACCGGCGAGCTCGGTCTGCAGTTGCTGCAACCGGCCCTGCATCTGCTGGCCAAGCTGAAAGAGCTGCTGGAGATCGGCCATGCTATCTGGTAATCCCGCCATGTTGGGGCAAAGTAAGGGGACTGGGAAGGCGTGGGCAAGCTAATCCACGATCTCCAAATCTAACGCATCGGCGGCCGTGTCGAGGGTCGGATCCTTGGTTCGGAAGGCCCGAAGCCGGTCGGCCTTGAGGCTCGCCTCGGTGAGCTTGCGCGGCTTCGGTGCCGGCGCCCCCTCCGCCTGTCCCGCCTCGGTGACGCGAAGACGTGCAGGCTGTCCGATGGCTCGCGCCAGGACTTCCTCGACGAGCTGCGACTGGGCCTGCAGCCGCTCGGCGAACAGCGGGTTGGGCTCGGCCAGGGCGACGGTGAGCCAGGGCAGCTCCAGCGCCGCGGGCGCCGTATGCGACAACGCCTCGCCAAGGAACCGGCTCCGGGCGCGGACATCGGCGACGATCTCAGCCCAGGAGGCCTGGATACCCTCGAGCGTGGCGGGGATGGATCCAGCCGCCGGCGCGACGGACTCGACACGGGGGTCGGATGCCGGAGGGGCCTCGGCAACCGGCTGCGCCGCAGCCGAGGGCTGGCGCTGCGCTCGGCTGTCGGAGAGTAGCGCGCCGCCGGATTGCGGCGGGGCCCTGGCGGAGGCGCTCGGGGCCGACGGTGCCGTCCCGGGCGCTCCAGAGCCACCGCCGCCCAGCACCTCCGCCAGGTCCACGATCCGATCCAGCATGGTCCAGCGCAGCAGCAGCGTCTCGACGATCAGCCGGGGATTGGCGCTCCGGCGAATCGCCGTCTCGCTGTCGGCGAGCAGCCGGAGCATCCGCAGGAGGTCTCCCGCCTCGAGCCGGTCGCGCTGCCGCTCGAGCGCCCCGCGCAGCGCCTCCGTGAGGCCCTCGGGGGCGGTGCCGAGCTGGAGCATCAGCAGCGCGCGCAGCGCCTCGCCCGCCCCGCCCATGAACTCGGCCAGGTCCGCGCCGGCGTTGACCAGGCGGTCGACCAGGGGGAAGACCCCCTCCGGCCGCCGGTCCGCCACCAGCTCCAGCACTTCGGCATAGAGCTCGTCGCCCACCAGGCCGAGGACCTCGCGGACGCGCTGGGCCGTGACGGCCCCTTCGCCGAAGCTCAGGCACTGGTCGAGCACGCTGAGCGCGTCGCGCATGCCGCCGTCGGCGTGGCGGGCGATGAGCGTCAGCGCGTCGTCGTCGGCCGCGATCCGCTCGGCATCGAGCACCTGCCGCAGGCGGTCCCGAATGGCGCCGGGCCCGATGCGCCGAAAGTCGAAGCGCTGGAGCCGGGAGAGGACCGGCGCCGCGGCGGCGGCGATCTTCTGCGGCTCGGTCGTCGCGAATACGAACACCACTCCCGGCGGCGGCTCCTCCAGCACCTTCAGGAGCGCGTTCCACGCCTCGCGGGTGAGCATGTGCGCTTCGTCGACGATGTAGACCTTGAAATGACCCTCGCGGGACGCGGCGTACATCGCCCGCTCGCGCAGCTCGCGCGCGTCGTCGACGCCCCGGTTGCTCGCGGCATCGATCTCGACCACGTCCAGGTTGGCGGAGCCGTTCCAGACGCGGAGACAGTTCTCGCACTCGCCGCACGGATCGCCCAGCGGATCCCGGTTGGGGCAGTTGAGCGCCATCGCGAGGATGCGCGCGGCGGTGGTCTTGCCGACCCCGCGGGGACCGGTCAGGAGATAGCCGTGGCCGACGCGGCCACGGGCCACGGCGCCCCGCAGGACGGCGGCCACATGGTCCTGCACCAGCAGGTCGGCGAAGCGCTTGGGACGGTAGCGGCGTGCGAGGGCGATGGTCATGGGCGGAGGGAAAAGAAAAGTGCCTCAGGCTCCCCGAAGCGACACCGGGCATCGCTTAGCGCTGCTACCGGCGAGGTCCTGACGCGGTTCACGCGCCGGCGCCCTTCGGACCTGAGGCACCCGCAATATATACCCGAGGCCCCGCGGATGGAACTCTCTATTTCGGGGCCGGGAGGTCGGAGCTGTACATGTCCACGGCGTATCGCCAGGTGCCGTCCGGCTGGCGGCGGAGGACCTCGAGGAACTTGCCCTCGTCGTGAAGGGCCGCGCCACCCTGGCTCTTGGCCGTCAGGTCCATCGTATAGTGCCCGCGGGCGTAGGCCAGGTCGCCGCGCCCCTCCACCTCCTCGGACGTCACCGAGAGCTGGATCCGGTAGGCCCCGACGAGCCCGTCCCAGAAGCGGCGAATGCCCTCACGGCCTTCGACGGTCGCGGCGTTGGGCGGCATCAGGCTGGCATCGGCCAGATACAGGGCGGCCAGGCCGGCCGCATCGCCGGCCCCGGCCGCGGTTGCGAAGGCCGTGTCGGTGGCGCGGATGGCCGCCAGGTCGGCGGCCGAAAGCGGCGCCGCAGCTGCGCCCGCGCGCGCGGCCGGGGTCTCCCCGGGGGCCGGGCGGCAGCCGCTCGAGAGCAGGAGGGCGGCGGCCAGGGCGAACGGGAAGGCCGCAGTCGAGACTCGGGACATGAGACCTCCGCGCACGGGAGAACGGGCCGACTGGTGAGGCTGGGCCAGCCGAACGGTCAGCCCAGGATGGTGCGCTGCCGCTCCTGCATGTGCCGCAGCTCCCAGGTCTCGGCGACGACGCCGCCGAGCAGGAAGACGATCGCCGTGTAGTAGATCCAGAGCACGAACAGCACCGCCGCGCCGATGTTGGCGTCGCCGCCGGAGCTCCCCACCGTAGCGAAGTGGGTCAGGTACAGCCCGTAGAGGCGCTTGGCGACTTCGAACAGCATCGCGGTGAAGGTGGAGGCCAGGAGGGCGGTGCGCCAGGGCAGACGCCGGACCGACGCGTAGCGGTAGGTGACATAGAAGAGCGAGACGGAGAAGCCGAACGCGAGCAGCTCGCCGACCACGCGGCCCAGCGTCGAGAAGAAGAACGCCAGCGGCGCGATCACGCGCTCCTCGCCCCGCGCCCACGCGATCGTCACCACCGTGCTCAGCGCGGTGTTGGCCAGGAACAGCACCACGGTGGCGATGACCATGAGTGCGTCCCGCACCTTCCCGGCCAGCCAGATGAGCACGAAGTGGCGGGGCGGCGAGGGGCGGGCGGAGACGTCGTAGATGTCGTTGAGCGACGTCCGCACGCCGGCAAAGAGCCGGGTACTGAACCAGACGAACGCCGGCGCGGCGTAGAGCGAGATCTGCCCGCGATTGCGGGCGACGCCTACGAGCAGCCGCTCGACCAGCGCGAAGGGGTCGCGGCCGGGTGCGGACGTGTGGGGTGGGAAGAAGCGATGAAACAGCGCGGTGGCATCCACTGCCGGGCCGCCCGCGACGGCCTGGGCCACGTGCGTAAGCGCGATCAACACCAGCAGGACGAACGGTACGGCCGCCAGCAGCGCGTCGAACGTCAGCGCGCTGGCGAGAAACGGAATGTTGTTTTCGTCCGCGGCCTGGAGGGTTCGGCGCAGGAAGCCGGCGGGGGTGCGGTGCCACCCGCCGGGCCGCAGCCGTTTCAGGCGAGCGGCTCCTCGAAGTCGCCCACGGCCCGCCGGCGCGCGCGCGACTCGGCCAGCCGCCGCTCGAGCTCCTCGCGCGCCGACGGCCCGGAGGCGCGGGGCCGGAGCGGCGGCAGGTCTCCGGCCTCGTCGAGCTCATCCTCCTCGTCGTCCGCCAGATCCTCCAGCGCCGCCTTGCCGCTCCCGAACTGCTGGGCGAGCTCGTCCAGCTTCTCCTCGGTCACGGCCCGCAGCTTCCAGAGCTTGCGCTGGAGCACGCGACGGGTCTCCTCGCCGGTGCGCGGCGCGTACATCAGCGCCAGCCCGGCGCCGAGCACGGCGCCCCAGAAGAGCCACTTGGCGGACGAATCCCCGCCCCGCTCGACGTATACGATCTCCCGGCCCTGCTTGCGACGTACCATCCGCTCCTCCTATTCCCCGGCGTCGGGATCGTCTTCGGCCGCCACCAGCGCCGGCTTGAGCGCCGCGTGGTGCTGCATGGGAGCCTCGACGAAGCGATTGATGTCCTTCTCGGTGCCGTTGACGTTGAGCTGCTCGAACAGGAACGCGAAGGTGCGCTCGAGATCGGCCGCGATGGCCTGGCGTACGTCCTCGCCCAGCCCCCAGAGCTCTCGCTTGAAGGGCCCGATCGCCTTCTTGCGCGCCTTGTAATAGAACTGCTCGGCGGTATCCCCGCTCTTGCGCTCGCCGGCCGCGTTTTCGTCCACCCAGCGCCGGAGACGGTCGCGGAGGTCGGCGGGCAACTTGGGGTGGTCGAAGACGATGTTCTGGAAGTTGGTGGCGAGGTGGATCTCGGCGGTCTCGATGCGGGGGAAGTTGCCGAACGCGTTGGACGGCAGCGTGCTGGCGCCGTGCTGGACGGCACCGGCCAGGCCGTAGTCCTCGCGCGCCGCCTTGGACAGCGCCGCGAGCGCCTGGAGATCGAGCTTCACGTCGGCCATCGAGCCGTCCGGCAGGACCACGCCGCCGTGCGACGTGCCCGTCTGGACCGAGATCTTGCTGATCCCCGCGAGCGACCCGCCCCGCGCGGCCAGACTGGCATTGTACCCCCGCATGAAGGCGTGCAGCTCCTCGACGGTGCTGTTCTTCATGCCGACCTCGCCGATCTCCGCGCCGACGGAGACCGTAACCCCGTCGGGTTCCTGGGCCCGGATGAACGCGGTGATCTCGGCGGCACGCTCGTAGTTGAGACGCTGCTGTTCCTCGAGCGTGGCGTGCGAGAGATCGACCAGCGTCGAGGTGTCGACGTCGATGTTGTAGAAGCCGGCGCCGACCTCCTCGGCGATCAGCTTCTTCACCTCGCCGACCTCGCCCTCGGGGTCGCCCTGGTACTTCTTGTGGTTGACCTGGCAGTGGTCGCCCTGGATGAAGAGCGGCAGCACGTAGCCCTCGCGGAGCGCCGCGCCGATGAGCACCGCGACGTACTCGGCCGGGCGCTGGTCGGTATAGGCGATCTCCGAGCGCGCGATCTCGAGGATAATGGCGCCCGCCTTGCCGGAACGGGCGGCGCGGAAGACCGCGCGGGCGGTGTCGTACGCCATCATGCGGACGTTGATGGCGGGGACCGTGAAGCCGCTCACGTCGCCCCGTCCGCGCGCCTCGTACAGTCCCTGGATCGAGGCGGGCCGGGCCCCGGTGACCTGGCCGAGCTCCCAGAGCAGCCAGCGCGCCGCCTCGCGCGCATCGCCGGCCGAGAACACCGCCTGCCACACCAGCCGGTCGGTGGCCGCGGAGCGCAGCTTGGCCGGGTCGCGTACCGTCACGCCCCCGGGCACCAGCGCCACCGCGCCCTCGTAGAGATCGACCGCCCGCCGGGTCTCGTCAGCCATGGATGAACGTCCTCGCGAAATTCAGAATTCAAGGCAACGGGTAAAGGTAGGCCGACAGCGGGGGACCGTCAAACAATCCGTAACCCGGCCCAGGGAGCGCACCTCGGCCACTCGATCGAGCCCTCGGGGCCTACGCGCGCCGCCCGGACGTGGTGTCGCTCAGACCTCGTCCCGGCCGGGAGGCGCCGGCTTGGCGGGTGCCTCGTACCCCGGCCGGCCCATCGCCGCGTACGTGAGCTTCTTCCCGAGCTCGACCCCCGGCTGGTCGAACGGATCGATGCCGTACCACACGCCGGCGTACCCCGTGGCGATCTGATAGAACATGATGGCCTCGCCCAGCGTCGCGGCGGACAGATCCGGGAAGCGAAGCGTGCAGCTCATCCGCCCCATCTGGGCCAGCGCGGTGGCCGTCGCCTCGTACTCGGCGCGGAGCAGCTCGCCCAGGCTGTGGCCCGGGAGATAGGCGAGATCCTTCGGCAGCGGCGGGGCACCCGTTGCCGCGGTGGCCGCCGGAATCTTCAGGTCGTCGCCGAGCTGGTCGACCACGGCGAAGGTGATCACCTTGTCGAACGGCCCCTCCATGAAGAGCTGGACCTGGCTGTGCTGGTCGGTGGCGCCGATGGCCGCCACGGGCGTGGGCCCCGTGTGGACCGTGCGCCCGTCGCGATCCACCCGCTTTCCCAGGCTCTCGGCCCAGAGCTGCCGGTACCACTCGGCGAACTCGCGCAGGCGGTCCGTGTACGGCATGAGGACGTCGACGCGGGCGCCGAGGTCGGTGTCCGCCGCCCAGTGGAGGGCCGCGTAGAGCGCGGCCGGATTCCGCAGGAGGTCGTCCGCCTCCGCCCGCTCGACCGCGTGCCGCGCGCCGTCGAGCAGTCCGGCGATGTCGATCCCCACCAGCGCCGCAGGCAGCAGTCCGACGGGCGAGAGCACGCTGAACCGACCGCCGACGTCCGGCGGCACGCTGAGGGTGGCGATCCCGTCCCGCGCCGCAATCTCGCGCAGCGCGCCGCGCTCCGGATCGGTCGTGAAGACCAGATGACGGTACGCGGCCGCGCCCAGCGCCTCCTCCAGCCAGGCGCGCACGACGAGATACTGCGCCATCGTCTCCGCCGTCCCGCCCGATTTGCTGATGACGTTGACCAGCACGCGGCGGGGATCGATCCGGCGGAGCGCCGCGCCGATCGTGGTGGGATCCACGTTGTCGAGCACGGTGAGGCGGGGGAAGAAGTCGCGGCCCTCGTCGTCCCACTCGTTCCAGGCCGGCCGCCGCAGGGCCGTGAGCAGCGCGCGGGCGCCGAGCGCCGAGCCGCCGATGCCGAGCACGACGACATGATCGTGCGCCTGGCCGAGTCCTTCGGCGAAGGCGGAGATCTCGCGCACCGGCTCGTGCTGATCCACGAGCTTGTAGAACCCGTATTCGCCCGCACCGCGGCGGCGGCGGACCTCCGCCTGCACCGCGCCGAACCGGGCCGCCAGCTCGGCGAGGCGCGCGCGCGGCAGACCGTGGGTGCCGTCGAGCCCGTCCTGCAGCATGCGTCCGTAGGCCAGCCTGATCACGGGACCTCCACGGTGAGACCGTCGTAGGCGGGGAAGACGCCGTCGGGGAGCTGCGCGGCGAGCTCCGCGTGTCCGGTTTCGTGCGTCAGATGCGTGAGATAGGTGCGGCGGGCGCCGAGCGACCGGGCGGTCTCGATCGCCTCGCTGATGCTGAGGTGCGTCGGGTGGGGCCGCCACCAGAGCGCGTTCAGCACCAGCACGTCGAGTCCCTGCATCTGGCGCCGCTCCGCCTCCGGGATGGCCTTGACGTCGGTGACGTAGGCCAGCCCGCCGATCCGATAGCCGTACACCCGCAGGTGCCCGTGCCGGAACGCCAGCGGCAGCACGCGCACCCCAGCCACGTCAACCGGCCGGTCGGGCTCGATGGCGTGGAGCTCCAGGCTGGGCTTCGAAGTCCCCTCGTAGGGGCGGACGTCGTCGAAGATGTAGCTGAACGAGGTCCGGAGCCGCTCGAGGGTCTCGGGGGGACCGTAGATCGGAAGCGCACGGCGCCGGCGGACCGAGAACATCCGGAGATCGTCGATGCCGTTGGTGTGATCGGCGTGCTCATGCGTGTACAGGACCGCGTCCACCTGCGCGATGCCGCCGGCGATCAGCTGCAGCCGCAGCTCGGGGGGAGTGTCGATCAGGATCGTCGAGCCATCCGCCTCGACCAGCGCCCCCGACCGACTCCGCTTGTCCCGCGGATCGGTGGATCGGCACACCGCGCAGTCACAGCCGATCTGGGGCACGCCGAACGACGTGCCCGTCCCGAGGAAGGTCAGCCGCATGACCTAAACTGCTTCGATCTTGAGGAGGTTGGTAGTGCCGGGCATGTCGAAGGGAACACCCGCCGTCACCACGAGCCGCTCGCCCGGCTGCGCGAGCCCGCGCTCGAGGATCTGCTGGCGCGCCACCGCGAGCATCATGTCGTAGTCGGTGAAATGCTCGGTCAGGGCGGGCGTCACGCCCCACACCAGGGAGAGCTGGCGGAAGGTGTCCGGCTCGGGCGTGCAGGCGAAGATCGGGACGGTCGGGCGGCAGGTGGAGACCTTCCGCGCCGTGAACCCGCTGCTGGTGAAGCAGACGATGAGCGGCGCGCTGAGCATTTCCGCCGCGGCGCACACCGCCACCGCGATCGCGTCCTCGGTGCGGATCGGCCCGCTCTGCGCGGCCCGATGTTGGGGCAGGCCCACCCCCTCGCTCGCGCGCCGGCCCAGGGCGGCGTCGATGGTGACGCCGCGGCCCTGCCGCTGGAGCTCCATCTC
>DASSYY010000108.1:0-11167 GCA_035703025.1 Gemmatimonadales bacterium
ACCCTGAGCAAAGCGAAGGGGCCATGATTCAGGTCATGGCCCCTTCGCGTCGCTCAGGGTGACTCGCGTGGTTCGAGATTCACCAGTGCCTGCCGACCGTCGTACCTGCCGACGACCCTACGGGACCGTAGTACCCCTGCGGCCCACGAACAGCCGGTACAATAGCAGCAGGACCATCGCGCCGATGATGGAGGCGATAATCCCCGGACCTTCACCCGCATTGCTGTACCAGCCGAGCTGCTTGCCGAGGAACCCCGCCAGCAGGGCGCCGGCCACGCCGATCAGCATTGTGACGATGAAGCCGCCCGGATCCTTCCCGGGCATCAACAGCTTGGCGATCGCCCCGACGACCAAACCAATGATCAAGGTCCACAGGATACTCATAGAGGCCTCCAAGGGTGGGCCGAAGATATACCGCGCTTCGGCATGGACCTCTGTGAGGCGGCGCACATCAGCGATCGCGCTCGCCCAAGCGGGCAGTCACCGCCTCCCGCTTCTTGTTTCGCAGAATGTCCAGCTTGAAGGTTTCCCCCCGATCATAGCTCCGCAAGATTCGCAGCAGGTGGGAGGGGCCGGCCGGCTTCCGCCCGTCCACCGCCTGGACCACGTCTCCCCCCTTGAGGCCTAGGGTCCCGTCCTTGGGGGCCCGGATCACCAGCACCCCATCGGTGGTACCGAAGTACTGACCCAGCTCGGGGTTGAGGGGCGCCAGCTCGAGGTCGCCCAGGGGGGAATCGGCCAGGAAATCGAACCGGTCGCCGGGGCCCATGTCCATGAAGTCGCCGGCCGGTATCCGGGCGTCGTCGTGGAGCGCATCCCCGCGGAAGCGCATGACGAAGGGGCGGCCCCCGCCGGGGCCGGCCATGACCATGTCCGGCTCATCCTCGGTCACCACCGACACCGTGCGCCGATCCTTGCCTCGCAGGAACTCGATCGGCACGGTGTCGGCGGGCTCGAGCCGCGCGGCGAGCTCGATCAGGCGCAGGCCGGGTGGCGACTGCCGGGCATCCCGGTCATCGGCCGCGGCGCCTCCGGTCAGCACCGACTTCCCGTCCACCTTGGTGATCAGGTCGCCGGAGCGGATGCCGGCCGTGGCCGCGGGACCGTTGGGCGTCACCGACTCCACGTAGGCGCCGAGCGAGTCGGTGTTGCGGGCCTGGAGGTTCACCTTGATGCCGAGGCGGGCCCGGCGGTTCATCACGATCCGCATCAGGCGGTCCGGTCCCTCGACCCGGCGCTCGAAGCGGTCGGAGGTCGAGTCGTCCCGTTCCTGGCCGGCCAGCGGGCGGGCCGGGGTGGCGACGAGGCCGGCGGCGGTGAGTGCGGCGGCGAATACCAGGGGAAAGCGCATGTCGTGCTCCTCGGGGCTCAGAGCCCCACGTTGCTTGCGCGGGTGACGTGGACGTCGACCAGGGCGTCGAGCAGTCCCACCCGTTCGCGCCAGAGTCTGAGCAGCTGCGCGTCGCGCGACTGACGCTCGAGCAGCTCCGCCATCTCCAGCTCCCGGTCGACCCGGGCGATCCGATTCTCCAGCTCCTGGGCGATGCCGGCGGTCCGGCCGTCGAGCACCCGGTTCTCGGGGTGATACTGGCTGAGGGCGCTCTCGAGCGCCTGCGAGCGGGCCATCGCCTGGTGGATCTCCTGCTCGCCCGCGGCCAGCTCCCCGCCCGCCCGCCCGGCGATCACTCCGAGGGCGATCGACGCTGCGGCCGCGAGCCCGATCAGCCCGCCCACCCGCTGCCGCCGGCTCCGGCGCTCGGCCCGGACGCGGACGGCTACCTCAGGCCAGCGGTCCCGCGTCGGGCGAAGCGCCGGCAGCGCCTTGAGCCGCGCCACCCGCTGGTGCAACTGCTCGAGCTCGCCCCGGCAGGCCGGGCAGACCTCGAGGTGCTGCCGCGCCGCGGCGTCTCCCGGCTCCTGGCCGGCCTCCCGCAGCCGCACCAGAGCTTCCATCGACAAGTGCGTCATGTCTCTACCTCCTCCCCGAGCCAGCGCCGGAGCCGGTGGTGCGCCCGGGCGAGCTGGGACTTCGAAAAGCTCGGGGTTCTGCCCATCATGCCGGCAATCTCGTCATGGGTGTAGCCCTCGACGTCGTGGAGCCAGACGACAGCGCGGGCGGTCTCCGTCAACCGCTCGAGCGCCGCCTCCAGGTCCATGCGCAGGGCCGTGTCCTCCCGGCGGTGGCCCATGACCTCGTCCTGCAGCTCATCGGTCTCCCGGTACTTGTTGCGCCGGAGCCGCATGAGCGCCTTGCTGGCCGCGATGGTGCGGACCCAGCCCCACAGGCTCCCCTCCTCGCGGTACCGCCCGATGCTGCGGCAGACCTCGAAGAAGGTCTCCTGGAGTACGTCCTCGGCGTCTTCGGTGGTGCGGCAGATGCGGCGGGCGAGGTTGTAGACGGGGGCCTCGAAGGCTCGGTAGAGCTCTTCGAGGGCAGCCTCGTCCCCGGCCCGGGCCCGGGCAACCACCGACTCGGCATTGGCGAGGAGGTACGAGTCCATTACGCGGGTCCCATTCATGGCCCCTCAAAGATGCGGGGGACCGGGGGATGGTCGCAAAGCCGCTGGGGGGTCGTGGGTTCCGGGCCCCGGACTACGGCGTCGGTGGGGGCGGCCCTCGCGCCGGTCGCTGCAGTAACCGCTGCCCTCGCCTGGCCGGCATAGAGGTGCTGTGGCGGTTACTGACGCTCCCTCTGCGAGAACCACCCCCACCTGCGCCCACAGATCGCGGCGCCGCCAGCACACAACATCACGCTTTCACCCGACCGCCCGACCGCCCGACCGCCTGACCGCTCGCCCGCTTACCGCTCGCCGCCTCCCGCGCTTATATATCGCCCATGCCGACAGCCACCCCTGCCCCGCACATCTGGCTCCACCACCTCGAGGACGAGGCCGACGCCGCGTTCCTGTACCGCGAGCTCGCCGAGGCCGAGCGGGACGCGGGTAAGGCGGCGCTGTACCGGAAGCTGGCCCAGGTCGAGGACCGCCACGTGGAGATGTGGCGGAAGCTCCTGGCCGAGAATGGGCACCAGGTCGAGGCACCACCGCCCTCGCGCGGAGCGAGGTTCCGGGCGTGGGTGGCCCGGCGGGTCGGGGCGGGCATCCTGCTCCCGATGCTGCTGGAGGAGGAGGGGCGGGAGGTGAAGGGGTACCTCAACCTCTATCGCGAGTCGCCGGACGGGGCGGTCGGCCCCACGGCACTCACCCTGGCCAAGGAGTCCAAGGAGCACGCGGAGACGCTGGCCTCGATCAGCGGCGCGGACGGCGAGCCATGGCACAAGACCGGGGCCGGCGGGTTCCTCCGGAACGTGGTCTACGGCTTCAACGACGGCCTGACCGCCAACTTCGGCCTGGTGGCCGGCATGATCGGCGCCCAGGGCGATCTCCAGATGGCGAGCCATGCGGTGGTGGTCGCGGGGCTCGCGGGCATGGCGGCCGACGCCCTCTCGATGGGCTCGTCGGGCTACCTGGCCGCCAAGAGCGAGCGCGAGGTGTTCGAGCACGAGATCGCCATGGAGAAGGAGGAGATCCGGCTCATGCCGGAACTCGAGCAGGAGGAGCTGAGCCTGCTCTACCAAGCGAAGGGGATCCCCGAGGCGCAGGCCGTGGCGCTCGCCGAGCAGATCATGACCGACCCGGCGCGGGCGCTCGAGGAGCAGGTGCGCGAGGAGCTCAAGATCGGCGAGGCCACGAGCACGCCGATGCGCGAGGCGTGGATCACGGGCACGGCGACCGCGCTCGGCGCCTTCATTCCCGTGGCGCCGCTGCTGTTCGACACCGGGCCGGTGGCGATCTGGACGTCGTTCGCGCTGGCGATGCTGTCGCACTTCGCGGTCGGCGCCGCGCGGAGCTTCTTCACCGGCCGTGGGGTGGTCCGGAGCGGCATGGACATGTTCCTCGTGGGCCTCGGCGTGGCCGGCATCGGCTACCTGCTGGGCGACTGGATCGTCAAGCTCCTGTGATCCGCTGGGGCCTCTGCTGTCAGTTCCTCGACGCGCCGATCAAGTACCGCACCGCCACCCACCGCTACGTCTCGACGCTCACGCCCGCCGCGCGGCGGGCCTATCTCGCCGCCATCGCGCGGGACAACGCCGCGGCGCTGCTGGCGTCGGTCCGGCAGTGCCGCGCGCTGGGCATCGGCGCGTTCCGCATCAACAGCCAGGTCCTGCCGCTCGGCACCCACCCCGTGAGCGGCTACACGCTCGAGCATCTCGACCGGACCGGGACGATCCGCGAGGCCTTTCTCGAGGCCGGCGCCCTGGCGCGCGAGCTGGACGTCCGGCTCAGCTTCCATCCGGACCAGTTCGTGGTGCTCAATTCGGAGCGCGAGGCGGTGGTGGAGAGCTCGATCGGCGAGCTCGAGTTCCAGGCGGCGGTCGCCGAGCTGGTGGGCGCCGACGTGCTGGTGCTGCACGGCGGCGGCATGGCGGGTGGCGCGGCCGCGGCGCTGGCCCGGCTCGAGCGCGCGGTGAGCCGGCTGAGCGCCCGGGCCCGGACGCGCCTGGTGCTCGAGAACGACGACCGGCAGTTCACGCCGGCCGACCTGTTGCCGTTCTGCGAGCGGCTGGCCCTTCCGTTCGTGTACGACGTGCACCACCACCGCTGCAAGCCGGACGGCCTGGCGATCGCCGAGGTGACCGCGCGGGCCTCGACGACGTGGGGACGGAGGGAACCCTACTTCCACATCTCGTCGCCCCGGGACGGCTGGGGCGGCGGAGATCCGAGGCCGCACGCGGACTATATCGACGTGAAGGACCTGCCCCGGGAGTGGGCGGGGCTGGACATCACCGTGGACGTCGAGGCGAAGGCGAAGGAGCGGGCGGTGGTGCGAGTGATGGCGGAGGCCGGCAGCATCAGTCCCTCACGGCGACCCGAACGCCGTCCCGCATCCGGTCGTCGGGGTGGACGATGACCGTGTCTCCGGCCTGAAGCCCGGACAGCACCTCGGTCTCGCGGGCGCCGCGATGACCCAGCCCGACCCGGCGGAGGCGGGCCCGACCACCGGTCACCGCGAACACGGCCCAGGTGGAGTCGCTGGGCAGGAGCGCTCCGCCGGGCACCTTGAGCGCGCTCGGGCTCTCCCAGAGCACGAAGGACACGTCGACCTCGAACTTGTCGCCGAGCCCGGGGTGAGGATCCAGAAGCTCGCCCACCACGTTCACCCGCTGTTCCTCCACGCCGAGCGGCGAGACCTTCGTGAAAGCCGCCGGCTCGACGCGCTTCACCCGTGCCTTCAGCTCCCGGCCGGTGCCCGCTCGCACCAGCATGGGGGTGCCGGCACTGATCTGCCCGACATCGCGTGTGAGTACGTCGGCCACTACCTCCAGGTTGGCGGGATCCCCGACCTCGAGCAGGGACGTGCCCGCCGGTACGACCCGATCGTGCTCCTCGAGCACGCGCAGCACGCGACCTCCGATCGGAGCGCGGACCGCGACGGGGGCACGCGGTCCCGACGAATCCGGTTCGACCAGCAGTGCACGCGCGCCCCGCTCGTCCTGCGCGGCCGCGCGCTCGCGCGACACGGCCGCCTCGAGCTCTCGTTCGCGCACCTGCACCTCAGCGACGGCCTGTTCGAGGTCCCGGGCGGTGACGGCTCCGGCCGTGGCCAGGGCCTCGGCCCGGCTCCGCGCGCGACGGGCCTCGCCCAACTGGACCGACGCCTGCCGGACCCGGGCCGTCGCCTCGCTCCGAAGCGCGCGCGCCGCTTCGAGGGACGCGCGCGCCTGCTCCCGCGTCCGGGGATCCAATGGCGCCGGAGAGATCCGGGCGACGACCATGCCCGCGACGACCGAATCTCCGGCACGGACCCGACTCTCCGCCACGCGGCCGGTCACGGGCGCCGTGATCTCGGCATGCGGCTGGACCCTGGTGAGGCCATCCTCGTCGATGGTCACGCGCAGCGGCCCGCGCTCGACCGTCGCCGCCTCCACCTCGAAGACGGTCGGGCGCAGCAGCACCCACGCCAGCCCGGCACCGCCCAGGACGATCCCCAGCAGGACCACCTGCCGCCGCTTCAACACACGATCACTCGTGTCACTCCCGCGTCTTGAGGACAGCGACCAGGTCGAGATGCGCGACCCGGTTTCGGACCGCGAGCCCCGACAGGGCCACGGACGTGATGATCACCAGAGCCCCGAAGAGATAGGTCCTCGGCGCCACCACGACGGGGATCTGGTACAGCTCGGACTCGAACCGGGTGGCGATCAACCAACAGAGCGCGTAGGCGAACGCGAAGCCGACCGGCACCGCGAGCGCCGTGAGAATCGCCTGCTCCCCCAGCAGCATCGCCGTCACCTCCCGGCGGCTGAACCCCAGGACCCGCAGGCTCGCCAGCTCGCGCCCGCGCTCCGACAGCGCCACCCGGGCGCCATTGTAGGCCATTCCGAACGCGATGACGCAGGCGAAGCCCATGGCGGTGTAGAGTGAGATGTTGAAGCTCTCGGCGATCGTTCGCTCGAAGCTCCGCAGCTCCGCATCCCGCACGCGGACCGATCCGATCGCCGGCAGCTGCTTGAGCCGGCGATAGAGGCTGTCCGTGAGGCGCGGGTCGGTGGCGAGAAACGCGCCCGAGATGACCGGCCCCCCGCCGACGAAGCGTCGCAGCGCCTCGGCCTCCATGTAGGCGGTCGATCCGAGCAGCTCGTTCGACACGCCGGCGACCGTGGCGACCCTGGTCGGGCGCGTGCCCTCGAGCACCTCCACCGTCACCTGGTCGCCCGGCCGGACGTCGAGGATGTGGGCGAGGATCGACGAGACGAGCAGCCCCGTCTCCGGCGCCCGGCGCTCGCGGCGATCGCTCTCCACAATGCGATGCAGCCGTCCGCCGCGGGGAAGGCCCAGGATCGCCGTCCGGTAGGTCCGCTGGGCGGTGCGGAGCCGGACGGGCACCGCGCGAAACGCCTCGGCGCCGATCACCCCCGGGAGCCGTCCCAGGGCGGCGGCCGCGGCCGGCGGCCGGGGCTCCTCGAACGTCACCGTCACATCCTCGCGCGCGACCTCGTAGAACTGGATCTCCTTCATGTAGTCGATCGCGTCGAAGAGGGCCCGGGTCGCGACCACGATCCCCACGGCCAGCCCCAATCCCACGATCGCGAGCAGGGTCTTGATCGGCCGCCGCTCGAGGTTGCGGGCGATGATGTGCACGGCCGGCGAGAGCCGGCGGAACGCCGCGGTCAGCTCCAGTATCCCCCGGCGAAACCGCGCCGGCGCCTCGGCCCGCATGGCCTCGGCGGGTGCCAGCCTCACCGCCCGGGCGACGCCCCAGAGCGCTCCGAGAATGCCCGCACCACAGCCGATCGCACTCGCGACGCCCACCACCCGCCAGTCGGGCACGAACGCGACCGAGGGGAACTGAAAGAAGCGGGCATACACGGCGCTGAGCTGGTCGGCGAACCAGAGACCCACCGCGCTGCCGAGCGCGCTGCCCGCGATGACGGGGATCAGCGCCAGCTCGAGGTAGTGCACGCCGACGGCGACGTTGCCGTAGCCGAATGCCTTGAGCGTCGCGATCTGGTCACGCTGCGTGCCCACGAGACGGGAGAGCACGATGTGGATGAGGAATGCCGTGACCGCGAGAAAGATGGCGGGCAGCAGCACGCTGGTCACCTGGGTCTCCTCGATCTCGCCGTCGAGGAACTGGTGGGAGACCTGGTCCGCTCGGCCATATGCCCCCAGGCCGCCGTAGCGAGACAGCAGGCGATCCACCTCCTCGACGACGGCGGCGAGAGCCGTGCCCGGCGCGACCGTCAACGTCAACTCGTTGAACGCCCCCTGCATGCCGAAGGCGTCGGCGAGCGCCTCGCGGCCCATCCACAGCACCCCGAACCGGCGGTTGTCCGGGAAGACGGCCCCGGGACCGATCTCGTAGACGTACTCGGGCGAGATCGCGGTGCCGACGATGCGGAGCCATTCCCACCGTCCGTTGAGGACCGCCCCGACCGAATCACCAGGGACCAGGCCGTTCGCCTCGGTGAAGGCAGCACTCGCCACGACTTCCGCGGGCCGATCGGCGGTCGGCCACCGGCCCCGGAACAGGTGCAGCTCGTTCAGCATCGGCGCGCGCGGGACCGGAATCGACACCAGGCGGCCGGTCGCCGGCTCCGGCAGGCCGGGGACGTCCAGCGTAACGTCGAAGACGACGCGCGGCTCGACGGCGCGGACACCGGGGAGCGCGGCGGCCCGGGCCGCGATCTCGGAGGGCGCCCGCTTCAGGGGCGCGAACACGTCGGCGAAACGGTACTCGGCATAATAGCGGTCGCGGGAGCCACGCAGGAATCCGTTCATGCTCCGCAGCGCCACGAACAGCGCCACGCCGCAGGCGACCACCGCGATGATCGCGGCGAACTGGCCCCGGTAGTGCCAGGCATCGCGGAGCAGCTTCCGGTCGAGTGGGCGCACGATTCGGTCCCCGCTACCAGTCGAGATCGGCGGGACGGTGCTTGGTGGCGTTCCGGACCTCTTCGACGATGCGCCCGCTTCGCATCCGCAGCACCCGGTCCGCGAGCCGGGCGATGGGCGCATTGTGCGTGATGACCGCGGTCGTCGTCGCGAGCTCGCGGTTCGCCTGGGTCAGCGCCTCCAGCACGATCTTCCCGGTTTCGGCGTCGAGCGCGCCGGTGGGCTCGTCGCACAGGAGGACATCCGGTCGCTTGGCCAGCGCGCGGGCGATGGCCACCCGCTGCTGCTCCCCTCCCGAGAGCTGCGCCGGAAAGTGATCCAGCCGGTCCCCGAGGCCGACCCGGCGCAGCGCCTCGTCCGCGTCCATCGGGTGCTCGGCGATCTGGGTCACCAGGGCGACGTTTTCGCGTGCCGTCAGGCTCGGGATGAGGTTGTAGAACTGGAACACGAAGCCGACGTGCTCCCGCCGGTACCGGGTGAGGGCCGCCTCGTCCGCCTGCACGAGATCGTGGTCCCGGAACCGCACGCTGCCGCCGGTAGGCGCGTCCAGACCGCCGAGGATGTTGAGCAGGGTCGACTTGCCGCTTCCGGATGGTCCGAGGATGACGACGAATTCCCCCTCGAAGAGATCGATATCCACGCCCTGGAGCGCGTGCACTTCGACCTCACCCATGTGGTAGGTCTTCGTCAGCCCGCGGGCGTGGAACAGGGCCTCGCCAAGGGGCGGGGCCGAGGCCGCCGGGAGTGTGGTCTCCCGGTCAGCCGAGGAAGGCGTGGTCATGGCAAACAGCTGGAGCGCACGACTGCAATTCTACCCGGAACCGCCGGCACCGCTACCCGTCCTACGCCAGCCTGATCTCTCCCCGCGCCGCCCGCTCCAGCGGCAGCAGCGCGGCGTAGATCAATCGGTGCACCGGCACCGCGACCCCGCGTGCCTCCCCGAGCCGCACCACCGCCCCGGTCTGGGCGTCGAGCTCCGACGGCCGGCCCTCCATCACGTCCCGCTGCATCGACATCGTCCCGTCCGCCGGCAGCGAATCCACGAACGCCAGCGTCCGCGTCACGGCGTCCGCCGGAAGCGCGACCCTGTGTGCGCGCGCGACCGCGTGAATCTCCTCCAGGGCCTGCTCGAGGAGCCGCCGCGTCTCGGGCTGGCTCCGGATGACGCCCACCGGCGCCCGGGTCAGCGCGCCGACCCCGCTCGTCGCCGCGATGAACAGGAACTTCTCCCACATCGCCGCCCGGACGTCCGGCACGATCTCGGCCGTCACCCCGCGCGCCCGCGCGAAGGCCTGCCGCACCGCCTCGACCCGCGGGCTGGACGACCCGTCCAGCTCGCCCAGCGTGACCGAGGGCGGGACGCCGACATGGCGGATGTGGCCGGGCCCCTCCACGTACGCGATGATGCGGCAGAGGCCGCCGAGCACGTGGTTCGCACCGAGCACGGCGGCCAGGCGGTCGGGGGCCTCGATGCCGTTCTGGAGCGGCAGGACCGCCGTGCGCATCCCGACCAGCGGCCGCATCGCCTCGGCCGCCTCCGACACCTGCCACGCCTTGACGCCGACGAGGACGAGGTCCACCGCGCCCAGCGCCGCGGGGTCGTCGGTGGCCTCGACGGGGCGCACGCTGAAGTCGCCGGCGACGCTGGTGACCGTGAGCCCGCGCTCGCGCAGCGCGGCCAGGTGCGCGCCCCGCGCGATGAACGCGACGTCGTCACCCGCCTCCGCAAGGCGACCGCCGAAGTAGCCGCCCACGCCGCCGCTCCCGAAGACCGCTATTCGCATGCGTGTGAGGATACAGCGTCGCTTCTCGTTTCGCTCCCGCCGCGGGCGCAGGTCACCGATTGACAAGACGTGAGCAGGCCCTCACATTGCCGCTACCCTTTCGACAATTCGGCCAGTCCCGGCATCGGTTCCATCCGAATCGACCCTCCCACGGAGGCGCCATGGCACGCGACCGCGTCACGATGGCGATGAGCCTCGGGATCCTTCCCGTCCTGCTCGTCGCCGTTCTGCTGGTGGCCGGGGGCGATCGTACGCCTTCGGTCCGCACCTACTACATCGCCGCGGACACCGTCGACTGGAACTATGCGCCGAGCGGGATGGACCAGGTCTCGGGGCGGCCGTTCGACGAGGTGCAACGGCCCTTCGTGGAGGCCGGTCCCGGCCGCGTCGGGGCCATCGTGCGCAAGTCGCTCTACCGCGAGTACACCGACTCGAGCTTCACCACCCTGAAGCCGCGTCCCCCGGAGTGGGAGCACCTCGGATTTCTGGGCCCGCTGATTCGGGCCGAAGTGGGCGACACCATCCGGATCATCTTCCGAAACCAGACCGACTACCCGGCGAGCATGCATCCGCACGGCGTGTTCTACGACAAGGACTCCGAGGGGGCGCCGTACCAGGACGGCAGCGCCGCCGCCGACAAGGCCGACGACGGCGTGGCTCCCGGGTCCAGCCACACGTACATCTGGACGGTGCCGGAGCGGGCGGGTCCGGGCCCGGGCGACCCGAGCTCGGTGTTCTGGATGTACCACTCACACGTGCACGAGACCGCCGACGTCAACGCGGGACTGGTGGGTCCGATGATCATCAGCGCGCGCGGGAAGACCCGGCCCGACGGCTCGCCGAAGGACGTCGACCGGGAGGTCGTGGTCGCGTTCGCGGAGATGGACGAGAACGAGAGCGTCCACTTCCCCCACAACCTCCGCGCCTATGCCGGCACCCCGGACTCGGTGAAAGTGGACACGGTCTTCGGTGTGCCGCAGGTGCGCC
>DASSYY010000342.1:0-2859 GCA_035703025.1 Gemmatimonadales bacterium
CAGCGAGGTCGGCCGGGGGACGACGTTCGACATCACCCTCCCCGCTGGACGCGCCCACCTGCCGGCCGGCCAGGTCGTGGCCAGCCGGGGCGAGGCCGCGGCCACGGGCATGGGCGTGGCGCCGTTCGTGGAGGAGGCCCAGCGGTGGCTGCCCCGCGCCCAGGCCGCGGAGGCGATCACCACCACCGGCGAGCTGCTCGCGGACGGCGCCGGGCTTCGCCTCGAGCCCACGACAGGCGTGCCGGGCGCGCGGATCCTGGTGGCCGACGACAACGCCGACATGCGCGAGTACGTGAAGCGGCTGCTCGGCGCGCGCTGGGCGGTCGAGACGGTGGCCGACGGCCGCGCCGCGCTCGAGCGTGCGCTGGCCGAGCCGCCCGACCTCCTCTTGAGCGACGTGATGATGCCGGGGCTCGACGGCTTCGCCCTGCTCAAGGCGCTCCGGAGCGATCCCCGCACCCGCGATCTGCCGATCATCCTGCTCTCCGCCCGGGCCGGCGAAGAGGCCCGGGTCGAAGGCCTCGGCGCCGGCGCGGACGACTACCTGGTGAAGCCGTTTTCCGCGCGCGAGCTGACGGCCCGGGTGGGCGGCGCGCTGGAGCTGGCGCGCGTCCGGAAGGAAGCCGCAGCCGCGCTGTACGAGCGCGAGCAGCAGTTCGAGACCCTCTTCGTCGAGGCGCCCCTCGGCGTCTACCTGGTGGACGACGAGCTCCGCATCCTCCAGATCAATCCCGCCGCGCGCCCCGTGTTCGGCGACATCCCCGACCTGCTCAGCCTCGGGTTCGACGAGGTGATCCACCGCCTCTGGCCGCGGGCCCTGGCGGACGAGCTGGTCAGCCTGTTCCGCCACACGCTGGAGACCGGCGAGCCGCACTACTCGCCCGAGTGGAGCGAGGAGCGGCTCGACCGCGGGGTGGTCGAGCACTACGAGTGGCAGATCAGCCGCATCCCGCTGCCGAACGGCCGGTTCGGCATCGTCTGCTATTTCCGGGACATCTCGGCCCAGGTCCGGGCCCACGCCGCCATGGTGGAGACCCAGGAGCGCCTGCGCCAGTCCGCGAAGATGGAGTCGATCGGCCGCCTGGCCGGAGGCCTGGCACACGACTTCAACAACCAGCTGCACGCGCTCCGCGGATTCGTGGGCTACGCGGCCCGCGATCCGGGAATCAGCGAGCAGTCGTTGCAGGACCTGATCGAGGTCCGCAAGGCCGTGGACCGCATGGCCCACCTCACCGGCCAGCTCCTGGCCTTCAGCCGGCAGCAGGTGCTCCGGCCCGAGACGCTCGATCTCGACCAGGCCGTGGCGGACAGCCAGGAGTTGCTCCGGCGCCTGATCGGCAGCCAGATCGAGTTCCGGATCGTCCAGGGTCCCGGGGCCAAGTGGGTCCGCGTCGACCGCGCGCAGCTGCAGCAGGTGCTGCTCAATCTCTGCATCAACGCCAGGGACGCGATGCCCGAGGGCGGCCGGCTCCAGATCCACACGTCCCTGGGCACCGTCGAGGGCGAGACGTTCGCCGAGCTGGTCGTGGACGACAGCGGCACCGGCATCTCGGCCGAGGACCTGCCGCACATCTTCGAGCCGTTCTTCACGACCAAGGAAGTCGGCAAGGGGACCGGACTGGGGCTGGCGACGGTGCACGGGATCGTGGCCCAGAGTGGCGGCCGCATCCGGGCGGAGAGCGTTGCCGGCGAAGGCACCCGGTTCACCGTGCGCTTCCCGGTGGCGCCCGCGCCCGCGGGAGGAGACGCCGGCGAGGGCGCGTCGCGCCCGGCGCGAGCGTCCCAGACGCGGATCCTCCTGGTGGAGGACGAGGGCAGCGTCCGGGCCATCATCGCCCGCACGCTCCGCGACGAAGGCTACGACGTCGTCGAGGCCCCCGACGGGCGGGAGGCGCTGGCGGTGCTGGAGGAGCGCGGCGGGTCGATCTCGATGGTCCTCACCGACATGGTGATGCCGATCATGGGCGGGCGGGAGCTGGGCGAGCACCTGGCCCGGGAGCGTCCGGATCTGCCGCTGGTGTACATGTCCGGCTACCCCCGGGACACCGCGTTCGCGGACGGGACCGGGGCCCTGGACCATCCGTTCCTGCAGAAGCCGGTGTCCGCGGAGACGCTGGTCCAGACCATCGCCGGCGAGCTGGCGCGGAGGCGGGCGCCGAGGGTGGCGACCGCGGCGACTGCCCCCTGAGGTGAGCCCGACGTAACACCGCGCGCAAAGGTGATCGCGATCACAACGCGTCCCGGTCCGATGGCGAGCTTGTCGGCAGGGCCGCGCGCGTCGGCGCGGCGGACGAGCACCTCCAAAGGAGCCGCATCATGAGTGGCGTACAACCGATCGCTCCCTGCCTGTGGTTCGACAGCCAGGCCGAAGAGGCCGCCCGGTACTACATCGGCATCTTCAAGGAGTCGAAGCTCGGAAAGATCTCACGCTATACCGAGGCCGGGCGCGAGGTCCACGGCCGGCCGGCCGGCAGCGTGATGACCGTCGAGTTCGAGCTCAACGGCCAGCCGTTTACCGCGCTCAACGGCGGGCCGCTGTTCAAGTTCAACGAGGCCGTCTCTTTCCAGATCATGTGCGAGACCCAGGAGGAGGTGGACCACTACTGGAACAGGCTGACCGAGGGTGGCGACAAGCAGGCCCAGCAGTGCGGGTGGCTCAAGGACAAGTACGGGGTGTCCTGGCAGGTGGTGCCGACCGTGCTGGCCGAGCTGATGTCCGATCCGGACAAGGAGAAGGCGGGTCGCGCGATGGAGGCCCTGCTGCAGATGAAGAAGCTCGACATCGCCGAGCTGAAGCGGGCGTTTGATGGCAAGTGAGTGCGGGCTCACGCCGCCCGGGCGCTGTTATCGAACTGGAAG
>DASSYY010000382.1:0-4152 GCA_035703025.1 Gemmatimonadales bacterium
GAAGGTGGCGAGGATGGTCGGGTTGCCGACCTCGTCGACCCCTTCGACCGCCGCGGCCTCGACCGGTCGGCCGCCCACCTTCAGGTGACGGTAGATGTTCTCCACCACCACGATCGCATCGTCCACCAGGATGCCGATGGAGAAGATCAGCGCGAAGATGGTGATCCGGTTGAGGGTGTACCCCATCGCGTAATAGGTGAAGAGCGTGAGCGCGAGAGTCACCGGAACGGCGACCAGGACTACCAGCGCCTCGCGCCACCCCAGGAAGATCCAGATGAGGACCGTCACCGAGCCGGTGGCGAGGAGGAGGTGGAGGATGAGCTCGTTCACCTTCTCGCGCGCCGTTTCGCCGTAGTCGCGGGTCACCGAGAGGGTGATCCCCGGCGGCACCAGGCGCGCCCGCGCCTGCTCCATCCGACCCAGCACCGTGCGAGCGAGCGCGGTGGCGTTGGCGCCGGGGCGCTTGGCCACTGCCAGTGTCACCGCATGCTCCACGTCTCCGCCCCGCTCGGCGTGACCGACGTAGTCCACCACCTCCGCGGGCCCGTCGACGAGCGTCGCCACGTCGCGCACCCGCACGGTGCGGCCCCCGCGCTCGGCCACGGCCACCGAGCCCACGTCGTCCGCCTTCCGGAGCTCGGCGCCGACCGTCACGAGGAAGGTCCGGTCGCGGGCGCTGAACTCACCGGCCGGAAGCCGCGAATTGGCGCCCTGCAGCGCCATCGCCACCTCACCCGGCGAGACACCGGCGGCGGCGAGCCGTGCCGGGTCGAGCGTCACGCGGAGCTGTCGCGGCCGCCCGCCGACCAGGTAGGTCGCCGCGACGTCGGGGATGGTGCGGATCTCGTCGTCGAGATGCGCCGCTACCTGGCGCAGCACCTCGGGGCCGTCGCTCGCACTGTGGAGCGTGAGGGTGAGGATCGGCACGTCATCGATCGAGTGCGGCGTCACCAGCGGCGGGAGGGCGCCTGGAGGGGCGTTGCCGGCCGCGGCGGCGAGCTTCGCCTGCACCGCGCTCACGCTCCTCCCCTGATCCTCGCCTACCTTGAAGCGCGCCGTCACGAGGGTCCACCCGTCGCCCACGGTGGCGTAGACGTACTCCACCCCCCCGACCTCCCACATCAGCTTCTCGATCGGCCGGGTCACCAGCTGCTCCACCTCGGCGGGGCTGGCACCCGGGAGGGCGGCGGTGACGTCGATCATCGGCACCGAGATCTGCGGCTCCTCCTCACGCGGCGTCGCGATGAGCGCGATCCCGCCCACCGCCAGCGACGCGACCACCACCAGCGGCGTGAGTTTCGAGTGCAGGAATGCCGAGGCGACCCGTCCGGCGATCCCCATGTTCAGCTCCCTTCGCTCACGCGCGTCACCACCAGCCGCTCCCCACCCTGCAGCCCGCTCAAGACCTCGACCTTGTCGCCGCGCACGGCGCCCAGCCGCACCCAGCGAAGGGTCGGCGCGCCGGCCTCGAGCACCCGGACGCCGGTGAGGTCCCCCTGCCGAGCGATGGTGGCCTGCGGCACGAAGACCGCATGGCGGACCCCGCGCGGGACGAGGAGAACCGCCGCGCCACCGCTGGCATACCGGCCGTCCCGGTCGCTCACGAGTGCATTGATCGTGTAGAGCGCGCCGCCCGGCGCGGGGACCACTCCTTCCACCATCGCGGCGGCGGGAGCGCTCTCGATCCGGGTCTCGATCATCCGGCCGCGAGCGATGCCCCGGGCGAGGTCGGGCGTCGTGGTGACCGAGATGCGGAGCGTGCGCCCGTCCTGCACCGTCACGAGCGGCGTACCCGGCGCGGCGAAGGCGCCGGGATCCACGAAGCGGCGGGTGACGACACCGTCGAACGGCGCACGCACCGCCCCGTAGCCCGCGACCGCGGCGAGCTCGCGCTGCGCGCCACGGGCCTGCGCCAGTCCCGCCTGCGCCTGCGCCACCCCCGCCTCGGCGCCGTCCAGCAGCGCCTTGGGCGCGGCGCTGTCGGCGTAGAGCGCGCGGATGCGGACCGCGTACCGCTCGGCCTCGTCGGCCCGCGAGACGGCGGCAGCGAGCCCCGCGCGCACTTGGTCGTCCTTCGCGCTGAGATCGCGGGTGTCGAGCCGTACCAGCAACTGGCCGCGGCGAACGGACTCCCCTTCCCGGACGAGCACTTCGGTGACCGTCCCCATCAGCCGTGTGCTGAGCGTCGCCTGCTCGATCGGCGCGGCGATCCCCGCCGCCTCGACGGTCGCGGCGATGACCGTATCGACGGCGGTCACCGTCTCGAGCGACGAGCCACCGAGGCTCAGGGGAGCGGGGGTGGCCGCGGGGCGGGTGCAGCCGGCCACGACTAGGGCAACGGTGGTCAGGGTCGTCAACGGACGGGACATCATTCCTCCAGGGCGGTGAGCGCCGCGGGATCGGAGCCACGCGCGAGCTGGCGCGCGGCGAGGGCGGTGATGAGTGCAACGCGCGCCTGGGCCAGGCCGAGTCGCGTCTGGGTCTCGGTCGCTTGCGCCCCGAGGAGTTCGGTGATGCCGGCGAGGCCGCCGACGTATTGCCGCGACACGAGCCGATGTGCTTCACTCGCCTGATCCACGGCCTGTTCCGCGATGGTGAGCCGCGCGAGTGCGACCGTCACGTCGCTTTCTCGGGAGGAGACCTCGAGCGCCGCCTGACCCTCGGCGGCCTCGGCCATCGCGCGGGCCGCCGTGGCGCGGGCGCGCGCGCCGCGGACATCGCCGATCTCGCTGAAGCCGCTGAACAGCGTCCACGATGCCATCACGCCGACGGTCCACGACCGCTCTCCATGGAACGGGGCGGTCCGGTCGTTCCAGTCATAGCGGCCGAAGGCGGAGAGCCGGGGGAGGAGCCGCCCGGTCGCACGAAGGACATCGCGACCCGCGGCTTCGGCCGCAGCCTTCGCGGCCGCTACGTCGGCGCGCCCGGCGAGCGCTACGGGGGCGAGCAACTCGGCCACCCCGCGGATCCGTTCGGGAGACGGGAGCGAGTCGGACAGAGCGAAGGCGGTATCGGTCGGGGCCCCGAGCACCAGCGCAAGCTGCCGGCGGGCGAGCCCAGCCTGGGCCCGCGCGCCGATCAACTGCGCCCTGATGTCGTCGGCCCGGAGCTGGGCCAGGAGGAGATCGGAGCGGGTCACCATCCCCTGCTCGAGCTTCGAGTTGGCCTGGGTGACGTGGGCCGCGGCCATCGCCTCGGCAACTTCGAGGGTAAGCACCACCTCAGAGGCGAGACGGGCACCGTAGTAGGCCTGCACTACCTGCAGCCGCGTCGTCGCGGCGGTCCAATCGGCAGTGGCAGCGGCGGCGCGGGCCCCGGCGCGGGCGGCGCTCCGCCCGGCCCACGCGTCGGCATTGAAGAGGGGGACCTCGGCCACCAGGCCGGCGTTCCAGTTGCTCCGCGCCGCGGGATCGTTGAGGCTGGCGGGGTCGAAGGCGGCCAGGGTCACCGCGCGCTGGCGGAGAAGGGATCCGAACGCGGCGAGCGGGTCCGTGGTCCTCACCCAACCGCCCTCTACCCGGAGGGTGGGCAGCATGCCCTGCAGGGCACCGAGGGTGCGGGCATGCTCGGCGGAGGCCTGGGCCCGGGCCGCGCGATTAGGGTACCCCGTGGCGGCGGCCCGGGCGAGCGCGTCGGCCAGGGTGAGCTGCTGGGCGGCAAGCCCGGCGGGTACGGCCGAGCCCAACGTCCAGAGCAGGAGGAGGCGGCTGGAATTCATGTTTCCAACTATATAGTTATATATGGACAAAGTCAAGAACACCCGTCGGCCGGCCGCCGAGGACCGTCCCTGTACGGTGGGTATCCGAGGTATGCAGACCGAAGGGACCCGGGCTCAGGGTCCCTTCATTTTTCATCCGGCGCCGACCGCCCCGTCCGCGGCGGCGGCGGCGCACTCGACTCCCGACTCGGTGATAAGGGCCATAGGTTACGAAGGTCGTTTGCAGCTGATTCCACTGTGGTTAGGGCAGCACCAAAAGGGGGCGACTGGATGGAAGATCTAATCGAGCGCGTCTTTGCCCTTACGCCCGACATCCGCTACGTCGCGGCGTACCGCAACGGTCGGCTTCAATCCGCGCAGCGCCCGGGTGTTGCCCAGGCGAGCGCAAGTGAATCGGACAAGTACGAGGAATTGATCGTCAACCCGACACTGCT
>DASSYY010000092.1:0-4320 GCA_035703025.1 Gemmatimonadales bacterium
CATCTCCCTCCAGCCGCCCGGCCAGCTCGCCGCGCTCGTACGCCACGTCGATGGCCGGCAGCTCGAGCGCCGCGCGGGTCAGGTTGACACTGCCCGTCGCCTCGGGGGCGCGGACGGTACCCCCGATCCGGGCGTCGGTTCTGAGCCGGCCGTCCAGGCCGGCCGCGGCGTCCGGCGGCAGGAGCGGCTGGAACAGCGATAGATCGAAGCTGTCCGCTCGCACGGCCAGCGACACGGTGTCCCCGTCGGTCGGCTCGCTGGCGACGGCCGCGGCGGTGTCCCTGGGCTCGAGGGTCAGCCGGTACGGCAGAGTCCCGTTGACCGTCAGCGCGCCACCCTTGGTGGGCCTGGCCGCCGCCGCGAGCCGAAGGCCCTGAGCCGTCCAGTCCAGATCGGTGCTGAGCCTGCCGAGCTCGCGGTCGTCCTTGGAGAGGACGACGAGCCCCAGCTTGCCCTGCAGCCTCGGCGCCGCGGCGGGCCCGGTGAGGCGAAGTGTGCCGTCGACCCGGCCCCCGATGGGCACGAGACCCGACGCGCGGAGCGCCTCCAGGTCGAGCGCGGCGATTCCGAGGGCCAGGTCGCTCGAGCCATGCCGGTCGAGGACGCCGTTCGCGGTGATGCTCCGGGGGCCCGCGCGCAGCGCCAGGCCCTTCACCTCGATGCGGGGTCCGAACATGAAGCTGGCTGGCTGTTCGAGCGCCCAGTCCCGGCCGCCCTCTGCCAGCGTGAGGCGCTGGAGCTCGGCCCGCACGGTGTCCCGGGCCGCCGAGACCGTGCCTCTGATCCGGGTGGCGACCTGCACGCTGTCGGCGATGTTGACGCTCAAATCGAGAGCGACAGTCGAGTCGTAGCCGCCGGTGGCGGTGAGCTCGCGCACCGAGAGCTGGCCGTAGGCCGCATCCTTCAGGTGCAGGTCTGCGCTGATGGCGCGAAGCCGGGTGCTGTCGAGCGTCGCGTTCGCGGCGAGCGTCACGCGGTCGGCGAGGTTGCCGCCCAAGGTGAGCCCATGCGCGTCGGCATCTCCCTTGATTCGCCAGCCCCAGGCGGGGCCTGTCATGGCGAGGTTCACGCGTGCAGAATCGAAGCCCACCGTGTCGGCGCCCAGCAGCGCCGCGACCGGGGCGAGGTCCCCGAGCCTGGCCCGAAGCGTGAGCGTGCCGGGTGACGCACCCGGCCGAAGCTCGACCCGCCCGCCGCCGTCCATGATCGCTACGTTGGACCGCACCATCACCGTGTCCAGCTGGAGCTGACCGTCGGTGGGTGTCATGGTGACGCGAGCCGCCGGCACCCGGACGCCGCCGGCGCCGCCGGCGGCGTCGATCGACCCGCCCACGCTCCGGAGGCCGACGCTGTCGGTCACGATGTCGAGCGCGAAACGGGTCTCGACTCGTCCGTCCGCGTCGCGGCGGCCGGTCCATCGCGCCAGGTGCTCGACTCGGAGCGTGCCGTCGGTCGTGAGCGTGGACCGATCCGGTGCGGGGGCGGCGGTCAGCGTGGCGTCGAGCGCCGCGTCGGGGCCATCGGCACGGACCTTCGCCTCGATGCGGCGACCATTCATCGTGGCGTCGAGCGTGCCGCTGGCAAGGTCCGCCTGGTTCACGCGCGACGGCTGAAGGACGAGCCCGAGCGTCGCCCGGAGACTGTCGGGCCCGCCCCGGGCGACGTCGGCCGTGAACGTCGTGTTGAGGTCCGTCTGGAGATCGGCCCGGTCGAGCAGCCGGCCGAGATCGACCGCCCTGAGCCGTCCTTCGCGGACGTGGTAGGCGGAGGCGTTCGCCGCCATGGTCCCGTCCCCCGCGAGCGAGAGGCCGCCGCCGCTGCTCTCGAGGGTGGCCTCGTAGGCCAGCCGGTCACCCGCGAGCCGCAGATTCGCGTCGCCGCTCGAAACCTGCACATGCCCGAGTCGCGAGGGGTCGACCGTCACGTGCGCCCGGACCGAGCGGGACTCCCCTCGGAGCGTGGCCTCGCCGGTCAGGGACAGCGTCACAGGGCCCGCGAGCCGGGGCTGCCCGAGGAGGGTGCCGAGATCCACGCCTTCCAGCGCACCACGGCGGAGGATGTATGACGCGGTGCTGTCGAAGGGGCGGCCGAGCGCCTCGAGCACCAGCCGGCCCCCCTGCAGCGCGCCGTCCCCGTCGACCCGCAGCCGGCCGCGATCGAGCCGTGCCGTCAGGTCCACCCGCTCCACCCGGCGCTCGCCGTAGCGCAGCTCGTCGAAGTGGAGCGAGGCATCGACGTGGGCTTCCGCGGGTGCAGTGCCGCGCCCGGCGAGGGTAAAGCGGCCGGTGAGCGGCGCCGTCAGCGTATCGCGCGACAGCTTGGCCAGGTCGACGCGATCGATCCGCCCCTGGCGTACCGTGTAGGCGATCGTGTCGCCGAGGATGACGAGGGCGTCGGCGGAGACGGTCCCTCCGCCGGCTCGCAGCTCGGGACGGAGCGCCAGTCGCCCGCCGCCGAGCCGAAGCGTGGCGTGACCGATCACGACCTGCGCGCCGGTATCCCGCACGGCCGCGAAGTCCACCCGGCCGCGGGCGCTGGCCGAATCGGTTGCCGTGCCCTCGCCGCTCAGACGGAACGTGATCTCGAGTGCGGGGTCGCCGTCCTGGCCGGTGAGGGCGCGCGCCACGGCGGCGGTGCCCGGAAGCCGGAGCGCGCTGCCCGAGAGTCGGTAGGTGGGGATGGAGTCGAACGGTCGCGCCCTGCCGGTCGCGTTGATCGAGCCCGAGTCGAGCGCCGATCGCAGCGTCAGGTCGGCGCTCCCGCGCGTCAGCACGGCGCCGAGGTCGAGTCGCCGCACCAGGACGGCTCCGAGCCTGGAGCCGTCCACCTGGAGGCGCGCGGTGCCGGTGCCGTCCCGGAGGGGACCGGCGATGTCGGCGTCGATCCGTGCATTCACCTCGCCGGCCGGCGCCGCGGTGTTGAGCCGCGAGGGGTCGAGCCGTGAGACGACGCCGTGTACCGTGTAGGACGTCGGCCTGCCCTGGCTCAGCCGGGTGCCGCCGTCGACCGTGAGCCGTCCGCGGTCGAGCGACGCGGCCAGGTGCGCGGTGACCAGATCCCCCTCACCTTCGGCCCGGGCATCGAAGCGGAGCAGGCCGCTGGCCGGCACCGCCGGGGTGAGTGCCGCGAGATCAGCCAGATCGAGCGGACGGGCAACGAGCCGGGCGTCGAGCCGGTCGACCTGGCGCGCATCGCGGAAGTCCCGGGGTAGCACCAGCCGGCCGCCAAGCTCGCTCGATTCGGTGAAGATCCGGAGCGGGTCGAGCCGTATCTCCTCGGCGGTCAGCCCCCCGCGGGCTGCGAGGCCGAGCCATCGGCCGCTGCGCGGCGGCTGGACCGCGAGCCGGAGCGCGTCGATCTTGACCAGCGTGGTCCCGCCCAGGGCCAGGTCACGAGCCGCGAGCTCCTGGACGCGCGCGTGCGCCACCGAATCCGGGGCCAGCTCGGCGGCGATCGCGACGTCCCGCACGCTCATGCGCGCGATGCTGAACCCGCCCCCGCCGGTCGTGTCCGAGGACTTGCGCAGCGCATCGAGCAGGTCCCAGGTGCTGCCCCGGCGACGAGTCGAGATCCGCCCGCCGTCGACGGTCAGCTCGTCGAGCCGGCTGACCGGCGGCCGCAGGCGGGCCAGCCGATAGCCGAGGCCGAGGCGGCGGACGTAGGCCAGCTCCCGCCCCTCCTGGTGCAGCCGGACGTCCTCCAGCGTGAGGCCGGTCAGGAAGTTGCCGGACACGCGGCCGACCTCGAGCCGATTGCCCGGGTTGAGGGGCGCGTACGTCAGGAGCTTCCGGACCACCACCGTGGCCACCGGCGGCAGTTGCAGCAGCGCCACCAGGGCGGCCACACTCCCGATCAGGAGGACGACCGCCATACCGGCGCGACGGAGCCACCGGCGGCGCGGGTGTGGGCTGGTCTGCCGGGTACCGGGGTCGGGCTGAGTCATTCCACTCGGGGAGAGACGATGGGCGCGCAGACCCGCTGGATCGTCCTCAACTCTGCTGCTCACCACCGCTTGGGACTATGAGCCACGTCACCGCGTCCAGCCTCGAATGCTTCGCGGTCGCCGCCCCCGGCCTCGAGGGGTTGGTGGCGGCCGAGCTCGGCGGATTGTCGGGTATCAGCGCGGGCATCGTCGAGGCGGGAGAGGCGGAGCCGGGGGGCGTCTCGTTCCGCGCCGACCTGGCGGGACTGTACGCCGCCAACCTCCACCTCCGCGTCGCTACGCGGGTGCTGGTACGGATGGGGACGTTTCACGCGTCCGCGTTTCACGAGCTGGAGCGCCATGCAGGCCGGCTGCCGTGGCGTATGTTCGCAGCCAGC
>DASSYY010000152.1:0-7719 GCA_035703025.1 Gemmatimonadales bacterium
CCCGCACACGATCATCGGCGTGCTGGCGGAGGGGGCCGCCATCGTCGGCCTGCCACAGGCGCCGGACATCTGGGTCCCGTTTCAGCTCGATCCGGCCCAGGACTACCGGCAGAGCGCCGGCCGGTACCTGCTCGCGATCGCACGGCTCAAGCCGGGGGTCAGCCGCGACCGGGCGCAGGCGGCCATGGCGACGATCGCCGCCCGGCTGGAGGAGCGCTACCCCCGGTTCAACCGCGGCTGGTCAGTGAATCTCGTGCCCATGGGCGAGCAGTTCACCGGCCCGGTGCGCCGGCCGCTGCTCGTGCTCGGCGGCGTCGTGCTGCTGGTGCTGCTCATCGCCTGCGCCAACGTCGCCAATCTCCAGCTCGCGCAGGCGACGGCGCGCCGCCGCGAGACCGCGGTTCGCGCCGCCCTGGGTGCAAGCCGCAGCCGGATGGTGCGCCAGTTCCTGTCCGAGAGCGTCCTGCTCGCGCTGGCGGGTGGGGTCTGCGGGACGCTGCTCGCCGTGTGGCTCACCGCGGGACTCGCCGCGCGGGCCGCGGTGAACATTCCGCGCCTGAACGAGATTCGGGTGGACGGGGCCACGCTCGGCTTCACGCTGCTGGTGTCGGTCGCCGCCGGCATCCTGTTCGGCCTCATCCCCGCGCTCCACGCCGGACGGACCGATCTGCACGAGTCCCTCAAGGAGGGCGGGCGCGGCGCCTCCGGTGGCGGGGCCCGCACCCGGGCCGTGCTTGTGGCCGCGCAGGTGGCGGTCTCGCTGGTCCTGCTCGTGGGCGCCGGACTGCTGCTCAAGAGCTTCGCCCGACTGCAGCAGGTGGATCTCGGGTTCGAGCCGGACCGGGTGCTCACGGCGCGCGTGACGCTCCCCGAAGTGCGGTACGCGACGCCCGAGCGGCAGACGGCCTTCTTCGACGGCCTGCTCGCGCAGGTGCGCGCGCTTCCGGGAGTGGAGGCGGCGGGTGCCATCAACTGGCTGCCGCTCTCGGGCCTCCGGTCCGCCACCAGCTTCTGGTTCGAGGGCCGACCCGTGCCGCGTGCGGGCGAGTTCCCGGGCACGGACGTCCGCGCCGTCGATCCCGACTACTTCCGGACCATGGGGATGCCCCTGCTCGACGGTCGGCCGCTCGCCCGGACCGACGCCGCGGGCCAGCCCCGCGCCATCGTGGTGAGCCGGAGCTTCGTGGACCGGTATCTGCCCGGCGAAGCGCCGCTGGGCCGCCGGATCCTGATGCCCTGGGGCGACACGCTCGTCGGCACCATCGTCGGCATCGTGCCCGACGTGAAGCACACGGGCGTCGATTCCATGGTCAACCCCACGGTCTACTGGGCGCTCGCGCAGTTCCCCTCGAACTTCATGAACCTCGTCATCCGCACGGCCGGCGATCAGGCGGCCGTGGCCTCGGGACTCATCGCACAGGTGCGCGCGCTCGATCCGGAGCTCGCCGTGGCGGACGTCAAGCCGCTCGATGCCTACCTGGGTGATGCCCTCGCCCGCCGGCGCTTCAGCATGACGCTCCTGGCCGGGTTCGCCGGGCTCGCCCTGATCCTGACGGCCGTGGGTCTCTACGGCGTCATGGCGTACTCGGTCGTCCAGCGCACGCGGGAGCTGGGCATCCGGCTCGCACTCGGCGCGAGCCAGGCGGCCGTGCTGCGCGGGGTGCTCGCGCGCGGGCTCGCGCTCGTCGCCGCCGGCATGGCCGTGGGCGTGGCGGGCGCCGTCGCCTTCACCCGGGTGCTCGGGGCGCTGCTGTACGACGTGAGCGCGACGGACCCGGCGGTGTTTGCGCTCATCATCGGCTTGCTGACCATCGTGGGCGTGACCTCGAGCTACCTGCCGGCCCGCCGGGCCACGCGGGTGGACCCGATGGTCGCGATCCGCTCCGAGTAGGGAGGCCTCCGTGCTGCAGGACGTCCGCTACGCGCTTCGGTCGCTCCGCCATCATCCCGTCTTCACCCTCACGGCGGTGCTCACTCTCGCGATCGGCATCGGGGCCAACACCGCGATCTTCAGCGTCGTCAACGCGGTGCTGCTGCGCCCGCTGCCGTTCCCGGAGCCCGAGCGGCTGGTGACGGTGTGGGGGCACCATGCCGCCATCGGGCGGGAGACCGCGTCGTTGCCTGACTTCCTCGACTGGCGCCGGGAAAGCCGGAGCTTCGCCGGCATGGCCGCCCGAGCCAACACCCAGTTCATCCTGACCGGTGCGGGCGAGCCCGAGGTCGTGCGCGGCGCGCTGGTCACGGCGAACTACTTTCGCGTGCTGGGCGCGCCGATCCCGGTCGGTCGGGGCTTCCGCGATGAGGAGGAGCGGGGTGGCGCGGCCCGGGTGGCGGTGCTGAGCGACGGCTTCTGGCGCCGCGAGTTCGGCGGCAGCACCGAGGTGGTGGGCCGCCAGATCACGCTCGGCGGGGTGCCGTACACGATCGTGGGCGCCGGAGCGCGGGGCCTCGCGGTACCGGACGAGGTGGATGTCTGGAGCACCTTCCCGACCGACACCACCCTCGGCCGGCGCAACGACTTTCTCGAGGTGGTCGGGCGGCTCGCGCCGGGCGCCGACCAGCGGCGCGCGCAGGAGGAGATGACGACGATCGCCCGGCGGCTGGAGCGGGCGTACCCGAACAGCAATGGCGGCTGGGGCGTCGAGCTGGTCGGCCTGCAGGAGCGCATCGTGGGCGAGATCCGGCCGGCGCTGCTGGTCTTCATGGGCGCGGTCGGACTGGTGCTGCTGATCGCCTGCGCCAACGTGGCCAACCTCATGCTGGCGCGGGTCGCCGCCCGGGAGCGCGAGGTGACCATCCGCGCCGCCCTCGGAGCGTCGCGCCGCCGGCTGGTGCGCCAGCTCCTCACGGAGAGCGTGGTCCTCTCGCTCGCGGGCGGCGCGCTCGGACTCGGGCTGGCGGTGTGGGGCGTCCGCGCGCTGCAGGCGCTCGAGCCGGGGACCATTCCCCGGCTCGAGGAGATCGGCGTGAACGCCAACGCACTCGCCTTCGCGCTCGGGCTCTCGGTCGCGACGGGCCTGCTCTTCGGGATCGTGCCGGCCACCCGGCTGATGGGCTACGACCTGCGGGACGGGCTCGCCGAAGGCGGACGCGGGATGGCGGGCCATCGCTCGGCCGGCCGGACGCGGTCGCTGCTGGTGCTGGCCGAGGTGGCGCTGGCGTGCGTGCTGCTCGTCGGCGCGGCCCTCCTGCTCACGAGCTTCGTCCGGCTGCAGCACGTCGATCCCGGCTTCCAGCCCGGCGGCATCCTGACCGCGCGAGTGACGCTGCCGCGGGCGCGGTACGACGATCCGGTGCGCCAGGCGGCGTTCGCCGACGCCCTGCTCGAGCGGGTGCGGAGCCTGCCCGGCGTCACCGGGGCGGCGCTCGCGTCGGACGCGCCGCTGGGCGACGGTCCGCCGTACTGGTCGTTCGCGGTGGCCGGGGTCGAGCAGCCAGGGCCCGACGTGGTCCAGGACGCCGTCATCTTCCGGACCACGCCGG
Organism: Gemmatimonadales bacterium; assembly: GCA_035703025.1. Taxonomy (GTDB): domain Bacteria; phylum Gemmatimonadota; class Gemmatimonadetes; order Gemmatimonadales; family GWC2-71-9; genus CAVVWJ01. The sequence continues at coordinate 3,484 of DASSYY010000152.1, forward strand.
ACTATTTCCGGACATTCGCCATCCCCCTCCTGCGCGGCCGGCTGTACGACGCCAGCGACCGCGGCGACGCCGCACCGGTGGCGCTGGTGAGCCAGGCGCTGGCCCAGCGCTACTGGCCTGACCGGAGCCCCCTCGGCGCACGCATCACCCTCGGCAATCCGGCCGATACGTCGTCGGTCTGGATGACGGTGGTGGGCGTCGTAGGCGACGTGCGCCAGGAGGGTCCCGCCGCCGCCGCCTACCCGCAGCTCTATCTGCCGCTGGCCCAGGTCTCCAGCCGTTCGCTCCTGATCGCGCTCCGGACCCCGGGTGATCCGCCGTCGTTGACGCCCGCCGTCAAGCGCGCCGTCTCCGCCATCGACCCCGGCCTCGCCCTCGGCCGCGTGGCGACGATGGAGGAGCGGGTCGCGAGCGCGCTGGCGCGTCCGCGGGTGAACGCCCTGCTGCTGGGCGGGTTCGCGGCCACCGCGCTGGTGCTCGCGGCGCTGGGGATCTACGGCGTCATCGCCTACAGCGTGGTGCAGCGGACGCGCGAGCTCGGCATACGCATGGCGCTCGGCGCCCGGGCGGCCGACGTGCTGCAGCTGGTGCTGCGACAGGGCATGGCGCCGGTGCTCGGGGGCCTGGCGCTCGGGCTCGCCGCGGCGGCGGTCGCGAGCCGGGTGCTGCGCGGGCTGCTGTACGGCGTCGGCGGTACCGACCTGACCACCTACGCGGCCGTGGCGACCTTCCTCGCCGCCGTCGCCCTGCTGGCGAGCTACCTGCCGGCGCGGCAAGCGGCCGCGGCGGACCCCGTCGTCGCCCTCAGAAACGAGTGACGGTCATGCGCAACTTCCTTTACGCCGCCCGCTCGCTCCGACGGACTCCGACGCTCTCGCTCGCGGTGGTCGTGACGCTGGCGCTCTGTCTCGGCGCGACCACGGCGATCTTCAGCGTGCTCTACGCCGTGCTGTTCCGGCCCCTGCCGTTCGCGGATCCCGCGGGCATTCTGGTGGTGCGGGAGAGCTGGAACGGCGCGCACGGCTCCATGTCGGCGGGCAACTGGTGGGACACCAGGCGCGCCGACCGGCTGTTCCAGCATCTGGTCCCGATGGTCGCGACCAGCGTCAACCTGGCGGGGACCGAGACCCCGGAGAACGTGACGGGGGCGAGGGTCGGGGCCGACTTCTTCGCGCTGCTGGGCGTGAATCCGGCGCTCGGGCGGGCGTTCCTGCCCGACGAAGACCGCGCGGGGGCCAGCGGCGTCGTCATCCTCAGCGACGGCCTCTGGCGGCGGCGGTTCGGGGCGGACCCCGCGATCGTGGGGCGTGACGTCCGGATCGACGGCCTGCCGCACCAGGTGATCGGCGTGATGCCGCCCTCGCTCGACTATCGGGTGTACGACGAGGAGCTGTGGCTCCCGACGGGATTCAGCGCCGAGCGGCTGGCCGAGCACGACGAGCACTACCTGCTGGTGCTCGGGCGGCTCAAGCCGGGCGTCACGCTGGCCGAGGCGCAGGCGGAGCTGGACGGAATCGGGCGCCGGCTCGAGGAACAGTTCCCGAAGGAGAACCACGGCCGGGGGCTGGTCGCCTCCTCGTTCGTCGAGGAGCTGGTGCGGGACTACCGGCCCCGGCTGTTCGTGCTCTTCGGCGCCGCGGCCTTCGTGCTGCTGATCGCGTGCGCGAACATCGCCAACCTGCTCCTGGCCCGCGCCACCGCCCGGGCACGTGAGACCGCCATCCGAGCGGCGATCGGCGCCGGCCGTGGGCACATCCTCCGCCACGCCCTGGCCGAGAGCGTGCTGCTCGCCGCGGGCGGCGGGGTGCTGGGCATCGCCGCGGCCTACTGGGGCGTGGCCGCGCTGGTCGCGCTCGGCCCCGCCGAGGTGCCCCGGCTGGCCTCGGCGCGGGTAGACGGGCCGGCGCTCGGGTTCGCGCTGCTGGTGACGCTCCTCGTAGGGCTGGTCTCCGGGCTGGCGCCTGCCCTGCGGATGGCTGGACAGTTCCCGCACGAGGCGCTCAAGGAGGGCGGACGCACGGGCGGCGCCGGCGGGCGGCGCGACCGGCTGCGCGGCGCCCTGGTCGTCGCGGAAATCGCGCTCGCGCTCGTGCTGCTCACCGGCGCGGGGCTGATGATCCGGAGCGCCGTCGCGCTCAACGCCGTCGACCCCGGCTTCGATCCGCGGGGCGTGACCATCGCCCACGTCTCGCTGCCCGTGGCCGGCTACGACACGCCCGAGCAGGCCGGCCGGGCGTTCGGCCGGATCGCGGAGGCGCTGGTGCAGGCGCCGGGCTCGGCGGCCGCCGGGCTGGTCTCGGCGGCGCCGTTCGAGGACGGCAACGACAACGGGCTCATCCCCGAAGGCCGGCCGCTCGACATCTCCTCCGCCATCCAATCCGATCTTCGCCTGGTGACGCCGGGCTACTTCCCCGCGATGGGACTGCGGCTCCGGCGCGGCCGGATCTTCACGGCGGACGACCGGGCCGGCGCGCCGCGGGTGATGGTGGTGAACGAGACGCTCGCCCGCCAGGCGTGGCCGGGCCAGGATCCGATCGGCAGGCGAGTGGCCTGCTGCGAGCGGGGCGAGAACGGCGACCCGATGTGGAAGACGGTCGTCGGCGTGGTGTCCGACGTCCGGGCGCACGGCCTGGGCGAGGCGCTCCGGCCGGAGTTCTACCTGCCACTCACGCAGTCGCCCGACGCCGCGTGGAACTGGATCGGCCGGACGATGACCCTGGCCCTCCGGTCGCCCGGAGGCCCGACGGCGGTGACCGGCGCGATCCGGAACGCGGTGTGGAGTGTGGACCCGTCCCTGCCGGTCTACGACGTCGCGACCATGGACGAGCTGCGGGTCGCGTCGATCGCGGCGACCCGGTTCAGCACGATGCTCCTCACCGCGTTCGGCGGCCTCGCGCTGCTGCTGGCCGCGGTAGGGGTGTACGGGGTGATCTCGTACGGCGTGAGCCAGCGGACCCAGGAGATCGGCATCCGGGTCGCGCTGGGAGCGGACGACCGCTCGGTCCTGAGCCTGATCGTGGGGCAGGCGGCGGCGCTCACCGGTGCCGGCCTGCTGCTGGGGCTCACGGGCGCGCTCGGACTCTCGGGCGTCATCGCCGGGCTGCTGTTCCAGGTCAGCCCGACCGACCCCCCGACGCTCGCGGCGGGCGTCGTGGTGCTTTCGCTCGTCGCCCTGCTGGCGGCCGCGGTGCCGGCGCGGCGGGCGGCCCGCGTCGACCCCGCCATCGCGCTGCGATCGGAGTAGATCATGCCGCTCGCCTACGACCCGCTGATCCGGCTCCAGGGGATCAGCAAGATCTTCCACACCGACGAGGTCGAGACCCACGCCCTCTCCCGGGTCGACCTCGAGATCCGCGCCGGCGAGTACGTCGCCGTGTGCGGGCCGTCGGGCTGCGGCAAGACCTCGCTGCTCTCGATCCTCGGCCTGCTCGATTCGCCCAGCGAGGGCAGCTACGTGCTCGCGGGGGAGCCGGTCTCGACGCTCGACGCCGCGCAGCGCGCGCGGGTCCGCGCCCGGGCGATCGGCTTCGTGTTCCAGGCGTTCAATCTCATTGGCGACCTGACGGTGTACCAGAACGTCGAGCTCCCGCTCCGCTACCGGGGGCTCGGCGCGGAGGAGCGGCGCGGGGCCGCGTACGAGGCGCTGGAGCGGGTGGGGCTGCTGCACCGGCTCAACCACTACCCGGCGCAGCTCTCCGGCGGGCAGCAGCAGCGGGTGGCGGTGGCGCGGGCCGTCGCGGGCAAGCCGCTCGTGATCCTGGCCGACGAGCCCACCGGGAACCTGGATTCGGCCAACGGGGCCGCGGTGATGGAGCTGCTCGGTGAGCTCCACGCGGGCGGTGCCACGCTCGTCGTCGTGACCCACGACCCGCGCTACCTGCGCGAGGCCCGGCGGTCGGTCTACCTGTTCGACGGGCGCGTCGTGCCGGCCGCCCGCCGCGATCGGGAGGTGGCATGATGGACGCGTTCTGGCGGGACCTGCGCTTCGCGCTTCGGGGACTGACCCGGAGTCCGGCGTTCACCGCGATCGCGGTGCTGACGCTGGCGCTCGGCATCGGGGCCAACACCGCGATCTTCAGCGTGATCAACGCGGTGCTGCTCCGGCCGCTGGCCTACGCCGAGCCGGATCGCCTGGTCTCGCTCACCGCGAGCTACACCGCGCGGGGCGTGCCCAACGTGCCGCTCTCGGCGCCGGAGCTCAACGACTACCGGCGCGAAGTCGACGCGATCGAGGAC
>DASSYY010000199.1:0-15241 GCA_035703025.1 Gemmatimonadales bacterium
CCGTGCTCGCGCAGATCGATGCCCCGGAACAGCCGCCCCGCCAGATAGCTCGTCGGCACCGCGCCGAGAAGGTACGAGGCAAGCAGCCAGGGCAGCGCGGCCATCAACGCTTCGAGCCCCGCGCAGTGAACTTGAGCCGGAGCGGCGAACCGGTGAACGCCCACGCCTCGCGGAAGCCGTGCACGAGGTAGCGCTCGTACGAGTCGGGCACGTCGTCGGGCCGGTTGCTGACGATGGCGATCGTCGGCGGCGCGACGCCGATCTGCGACGCGTACAGCAGCTTCACCTCTTCGCCCGGCTTCTGGGGCGGCGAATTGCGCTCGAGCAGGGACGTCAGCACCCGGTTCACCTCCGCGGTCGGCACGCGCTGCTCCCGCCCTTCCGCGACCTCGAGGATCAGGTCGAGGATCCGCCGCACCCGCTGCCCGGTGAGGGCGGAGACGTACACGAACGGCACGTACCGGAGGAACGGCGCCTTCTCGACCAGCTCCTCCTGTCCCCGGCGCGCCGTGTTCGCGTCCTTCTCCTCGACCAGGTCCCACTTGTTGACCACGACGATCAGGCCGCAGCCCTGGTCCCAGGCCTCCGTGGCGATCCGGAGATCCTGGTTGTGCATGCCCAGCGTCGCGTCCACCACCAGGACACAGACCTCCGCCCGCTCGATGGCGCGCTCGGTGCGGAGGGTCGAGTAGAACTCCAGGTCATCTTCTACTTTAGCACGACGGCGTAAGCCTGCGGTATCTATGAACTTGAGGCTTTTACCTCGATACCGCAAGAGCGAGTCGATCGCGTCCCGCGTGGTGCCCGCTTCAGGGGCGACGACATGCCGCTCCACGCCGAGGAGCTTGTTGACCAGCGAGGACTTCCCCGCGTTGGGCCGGCCCACCACCGCGACGTTGATCGAGGCCTCCATTTCAGCCGGATCGAACGGCGGCAGCCGCTCGACTACCGCGTCCAGCAAGTCGCCGCTGCCCTTCCCGACCGCGGCGCTCACACCCAGCGGGTCACCGAAGCCGAGCTGGTAGAAGTCGAACTGCGCGGTGCTTCGCTCGAGGTCGTCGAGCTTGTTGACCGCGAGCACGACCGGCCGCTGCGCCTTCCTGAGCCGCTCCGCGATCGCCTTGTCGACCGGGTTGAGCCCGTCCCGTCCGTCCACGACGAAAAGCACCACGTCCGACTCGGCCAGCGCGAAGTCCACCTGCTGCCGGATGGCGCGGTCCATGGAGTCGTCGGACTCGGGCACCAGCCCGCCGGTGTCCACCACCCAGAACTGGCGGCCCTGCCACTCGGCGTCGCCGAAGTGACGGTCGCGCGTGGTGCCGGGCCGATCGGACACGATCGCCGGGCGTCCGCCGATGATGCGGTTGAACAGCGTCGACTTGCCGACGTTGGGGCGGCCCACGATGGCGACGGTGGGCTTGCTCATGCCGCAGCCGAGGTGTGGAGTGCGTCGATGAAGTCCTTGGAGAGGCGGAGCTCCATCGGCACGCCGGCGGAGAGGAGGTCGAAGCTCATGCTGTCCATGAAGAGCCCGTCGTCGTTGATGGCCTCGCCCGGGAGCAGCGCGAGATCGAGGTCGCGGCGGGCCACGAGCGCCTGCTGAAGCGCCGTGCCGGGCAGCAGACCCGCGGTGGTGACCGACGCGCCGAAGAGGGTGTTGACCACCGGAATGAGCTCGAACGTGGCGCCGGTGGCGCGCGCGAGCGGCTCGAGCACCATCGGCATCAGCTGTCCCATCGCCGTCCCGGTGACGACGCCGATCCGGCGGCCGGTCCAGCCCTGCAGCTCGTCCGCTCCGGTCTCGATCTGCCGCTGGAGCCAGCGCACGCTGCCGACGCCGTTCTCGACCTGGTCGAAGCCGTCGTAGATCTCCGCCGGCGGCAGCTCGACCCCCGCGCGCACGTAGAGCTCGTCGGCTCCGAACGCCCAGTGGAGGCCGCGCTCACGGAGCGCCACTGCCGCGCGGCTCTCCACTAGCCGGATGGCCGCCCGGCATTCTCCGGCGGTCGGCTCCCGCACCAGGTGGTGCTTGCTGAATTCGGTGAGCCCGACGGGCACCACCGAGCAGCCGAGGATCGCCGGCCCGAACTCGTAGAGCTCGCGCAGGGTCTGCTCGAGCACCGCACCGTCGTTCACGCCGGGCGACATGACGATCTGGGTGTGGAACTCGATGCCGTGGTCGGCGAAGTGGCGGAGCTGCGGAAGAATCTCGGGCGCGGTCGGGTTGCGCAGCAGATAGCGCCGCACCGTGGGATCGGTGGCATGCACGGACACGTAGAGCGGCGAGAGCCGGAACTCGATGATCCGCTCGATGTCCTTCGGCTTGAGATTGGTGAGCGTGGCGAAGTTGCCGTAGCGGAACGACAGCCGATAGTCGTCGTCCCGGATGTAGAGCACGTCGCGCAGGCCGTCGGGCAGGCCGTCCACGAAGCAGAAGTCGCACCGGTTGGCGCACCGGCGGATCCGGGCCGGCTCGAGCGAGACGCCGAAGGATTCTCCGAGCGGGCGCTCGATCTCGAATTCGATCTCCTCGCCGTCCGGCTGACGGACGTGCAGCAGGAATTCCTCCTCGGCCGTGAGGAACTCCCAGTCGAGGAAATCCTCGAGCTCGCGCCCGTTCACCGCGAGCAGCTCGGTGCCCTCGGCAAGCCCCAGCTCCTCCGCAATCGATTCGGGCTGTACCGCCGTCACACGTATCATCCGTCCGCGCCTTCCCCCGGGCCTGAGCCGCCGTAAGCCCGGAAAGATTGCCCGGCCGACCGGTAAATTCAAGGGCTCAAACCACTTCCCTGCCAGCGGCGCAAGTGACTTCTCAACTCTCGCTGAGCAGGGCGAGCAGCGCCTCCCCGTACGCCGAGAGCTTGGCCGGGCCGATCCCGGGCACCTGTCTCAGGCCCTCGAGGTCGCGAGGGCGGCTCGCCGCCACCTCAGCGAGCGTGCGATCGTGGAAGATGACGTACGGGGGCATCCCCTTCCGGCGGGCTTCCTCCGTGCGCCAGGTCTTGAGCCGTGCCAGGAGCGCCGGGTCGGGATCGGTGAGCGGTGAGCCGGATGAGCTGTCCGGGACAGCACCTCCGCGGGGGTGTGCGGCGCCTGCCCGCGACCGCCGCGGCCGCGGGCGCGTAGCTGCCGTCGGCGAGGGGAGGGCGAGCTCGGGCCGGACCTCGCCCATCGCGACGCGGCGCCCCTCGGGCGTCAGCGCGAGCACGAAGGCGCCCGGGCGGCCGCCCTCGATGCCCTGGCGCTCGATCAGCCCGGCATCGGCGAGGGCGTTGAGCAGGTCCTTCACCTGGTTGATGGGCATGCCCGCCAGCTTGCCGTAGGTCGGCACCCGGTCGAGCCCGCGATCGAGGATCTCGTGCACCTGGCTGCCGGTAAGCACCTGGGCGATGCGCTCGATGCCGAAGCGTCCCGACAGCCGGCCCACCCCCGAGAGCGCGATTCGGACTCGCAGCAGCTCGGCGTCGTCGAGCGGGCGGCCGTCGCGCCTGTTCCACCCGAGGCACACGTCGCACACGCCGCAGCGGGGCGCAGCGCCGCCGCGCGCGCCGCCGGCGAAGTAGTCGTAGATGAATCGCGTGCGGCAGCCGCGGGAGAATCCGTACCGCACCATCGTGTCCAGGCGCTCGCGGTCGCGGCGGGCCTTGAGCGCGCGCACGGCATCGTCGAGCGGCATGGGCCCCATCCCGACCATCGCGCCGGCCGACTCGGCCGTGCGCCGGAGGAGTCGCGCGGCAGTGGCCGCGCCCATGGACGAAGCGGCGTCACGGCCGAGCTGCTCGGCGATCGCATCGTCGTCGTACCCTTCCCCGAGCAGCCGCCAGACGGCGCGCAGCATATGGGGCGTGGGGTTGGCGCCCGCCAGGAAGAATTCTTGGGTGCGTGCATCGGCGGGCGAGAACAGCAGCGTGCAGCGCGACGGCTGGCCGTCGCGCCCCGCCCGGCCCGCTTCCTGGTAGTAGGACTCCACGCTGCCCGGCAGCTCGGCGTGGGCCACGAAGCGGATGTCCGCCTTGTCCACGCCCATCCCGAACGCATTGGTGGCGACGATGACGTCGATGCGACCGGCCAGGAAGTCGTCCTGGGCGCGGGTGCGCTCCTCGTCCGACAGTCCTGCGTGATAGCGCCCCGTGCGGAGACCTTGGCCCGTGAGCACATCGGCCCAGAGCTCCACCGCCTTCCGGGTGGCGGCGTACACGATGCCGGGCGGGCCCATGTCGGCCACCAGCCGTGCCAGCGCCGCGGCCTTCTCCTCCCGGCTCCGGCACGGCTCCACCGCGAGCGTGAGGTTGGTCCGCTCGAAGCCGGTGATGAGGTCGAGCGGGTCCCGCAGGCCGAGCTGGGTGGCGATGTCGGCGCGAACGTCGGGGGTCGCGGTGGCCGTGAACGCCGCGGCGGGCACGTCCAGCTCGGCCCGGAACCCGGCCAGGCGCCGGTAGTCGGGCCGGAAATCGTGCCCCCACTGGCTGATGCAGTGGGCCTCATCCACGATCAACCGCGCCGGGCGCGCGCGCCGCAGCAGGTCGCGGAAGCCGCCGCTGCCAAGCCGCTCGGGGGCCACATAGAGCAGATCGAGCCGGCCCGACGCGAGCTCCGCCTCGACCGCCAGCCGCTCGTGCGGGGCGAGCCCGGAATGCAGGGCGCCCGCCGCGATGCCGCGGGCCCGAAGCCCGTCCACCTGGTCCTTCATCAGCGCGATCAGCGGCGACACCACCACGGTGGTGCCCTCGAGCAGCAGCGCCGGCAGCTGAAAGCAGAGGGACTTGCCGGCTCCGGTGGGCATCACGGCCACGAGGTCGCGGCCTTCGAGGACCGCGAGCGCGGCCTCGCGCTGGCCGGGCCGGAAGGCGCGGAGCCCGAAGCGCTCGTGCAGCGCCTGTTCGAGCGCGTGGAGCCGGGAGTCGGCGGTCAGGAGGGGGGCGGACACCCGGGAAATCTACCCGGGGCGGCTGTGGCACGCAGTACGAATCGACGCGACCTGGACCGGCTCCGCGCCTCAGACCACGAACATCGCGATCGCCGCGGCGAACATGAAGACGGTCGTCAGGCCCACGGTGATCCGCCCCAGGGGCGAGCTGGGCTGGTGCTGCATGAGCTTCCGGTCCGACGCCACCAGAAGAATTCCGGTCAGCAGGAAGGGCGCCAGCAGGCCGTTGATGATGGCGCTCCAGTAGAGCGCCTTGACCGGATTGACGTTCGCGAAGTCCATCGCGACCCCGGCCGCCATCGCGGTACCGACGACCATGTAGAAGGCCGGCGCGCGCCAGAAGTGGGAGTCGATGCCCTGCCGCCAGCCGAACAGCTCGGCGAACGCATAGGCGGCCGAGCCGCTCAGCGTCGGGATCGCCAGCAGGCCCGTCCCGACGATACCGAGCGTGTAGAGCAGCGTCGCCAGATTGCCGGCGAGCGGGCGCAGCGCTTCCGCCACCTCGCGTGACGTGGAGAGGTCGGTGCGGCCGTGGAGGTGCAGCGTGAACGCGGTGGTGAGAATGATGAAGTACATGACCAGGTTGGAGAAGAACGTGCCGACGCCGACGTCGATCTTGCGGTCGAGCAGCTCGCTCGGAGACGCGCCCCGGCGTTGAACGAGCGTGTGCCGCCCGTGCGCCTTCTCCTCCTCCACCTCCTGTGAGGCCTGCCAGAAGAACAGGTACGGACTGATCGTGGTCCCCAGGATCGCGACCAGCGTGGCCCAGCCGCTTCGGCCGGCGGGTACTGAGGGCGTGAAGGTCGCGTGGAAGACTTCGGTCCACGGCGGCCGAATGTAGATGCCGGTGACGACGTAGGCGAACAGCACCACGGCCAGCCACTTGAGCACCCGGGCGATCACGGCGTAGCGCAGCTGAATGGTCGCCCAGGCGATGCCGGCGCCGAACAGCACCACCCACACGTGGGAGTTCACTCCGACGAGCAGCTCCATGGCGTCGGCCATGCCCGAGAGGTCGGCGCCGATGTTGATCGTGTTCGCCACCAGGAGCGCGCCGGCCGCCGCGCCCAGGACTCGGCGTGAAAACTTGCGTCGGAGTGCCCCCATGAGTCCGCGGCCGGTCACCATCCCGATCCGGGCACACATCGCCTGGACGGCCGCCATGAGGGGCCAGGTGAGCAGGGCCGTCCAGAGGAGCCCGGTGCCCAGCTGCGCGCCGGCCACGGAGTAAGTCGCGATGCCGGAGGGGTCGTCATCCGCGGCCCCGGAGATGAGGCCGGGGCCGAGCGCGCCCCAGATCCGGCGCGGGAGTGACCGGACGCGCTGGAGCATCGGCCGCGGCGGCGCGCCCGCGGGTTGGGGACCCGCGCTCACCGCCGGCCCGTGAGGTTGCGGAGAGGCTCCACAGTATGGCGGAAGGTGTTTCTCGTCGGGCCATGCATGGGTGACCTCGCTCATCCTGCGTTGTGGCGCGTCCCGCTCCGTAGTATGAACATATCCTCATCCGAAGTTCATCCCCGCCCGCACCTCTCCAGCGTACGGTTAGACGCGTACCGACTTACGGTGGAGAACCCGATGATCCCTGGCCGTCTCCCGCTCGCGTTGCTGCTGGCCGTCACGCTTCTCGTTCCTGCGGAAGCGCACGTGGTCACGGGCGGGTGCCTGCCGGGATTCGACACGATGGCGCCCGCCATGGTGGGTCAGCAGGCGCCGGCGCCCTCGCATCGGATGGTAAACTGCGCGACTCATCACCAGGGCGAGAGACCTGTCCGAGGCGGCATGCAGCACTGCGGTGTACCGAGCACGTGTGCCGCAAGTGTAGCGCTGCTGGAAGGCCACGCTTCGGTGATTGCCGAGGCGGCCGAGATCGCCGCTCCGACGCTCTTCCCGACCACCCCCTCCAGCCGCGTCACCCCTCCGGGTACCCCCCCTCCCCGTCTCTAGCCAGCCACGCCCGCTGACCGCGTCTCGTCGGCGGATGGCGTCGTGACCGTCGGCCGGATTGCGGCTCGCGCGGCGCGGAAGATCCTGATCCAAGTGCAGCCATCCAGGTGAACGGCAGCTTAGGCCGGATCACCGTGAAGAAGAAACGGGAGGACCGTATGTCCATTCGCATCCTGCTGGCCGCGGCGCTCATCGCTGGGGCCACCCACTCACCGGCGCTCGCCCAGCAGGTTCCTGGGTCGCTGGAGAGCTACAAGCCGCATGAAATCGTCGAGGCTGTCATCAGTGAGGGTGGGACGCTGCGCCTTACACCGGACCAGCTGAAGCGTCTCGACTCCCTGCACGTGTCGGTGCGCGACGAGCGGCACCGCTGGGCCGCCGCCCCGGGGAACAAGGCGCACCAGACACTGAAGATGCGGCCGATGATCTCGCAGAAGCGTGCCTACAGTGACGCGCTGGCAATCCTGACCGCCACTCAGCGGGAGGAGCTCGCCCGGACGTTCGCAGCCCCCGGGTACGTGCCCCGAGTCCCGTCCCTCGCGACGGCCGTGCCGACCTCGCTCGAGAGCCTGCCGCCACATGAGGTTGTCGAAGCCTTCCTGGCGGAGCGCGCCACCTTGGGGTTGAGCACGCAGCAGTACCGGGACCTCGAGACGCTTCACGTCGCCATTCGGGACGAGCAGCATCGCTACACCCGCCAGGCCCACGGCGCCAAGGGGCCCGAGCACATGATGATGGAGCCGATGATCACGAGGCGGCGGGCGTACAACGACGCGCTGTCGTACCTCACGACCGAACAGCAGGACCGCGCCACCCGCCGATTCCGCGACCCGGCCTACCGGGCTCCGCAGAAGGCCGCCGAGAAGAAGTAGTGAGCCAGTTCTCGCGGTGGCGAGCCCTCCCTGCGAGGGTTCGCCCCGCACTGCCGGGCGAGACGCCCCGAGGGGAGACCATGTGCGGCCACGTTTGCAGCTTCCGAGTCGCGTCGCGCAGCGCCAGGACGGCGGCTGCCCTGGTCTTCCTGGCGCTCGTGGGGGTGGAGTCTCCCGGCGCACAGGTCCGCCCGGATTCACTCACCCTGCAGTCGGTGTACGCACAACTCGAAGCCGGGACCCCGCGCGTCGCCGCCGCACTGGCAGCGGCGCGCGCGGCCGAAGCGCGGATCGCTCCGGCGCGCCGACCGCCGGATCCCGAGCTGCAGCTCGGCCTCATGAATCGGCGCCTGCCGGGACTCGGCTTGGACGACGTGTTGGGGATGAACCAGATCCAGCTCATGCAGATGATCCCCATCGCGGGAAAGCTTGGCTTGGCGGCGCAGGTGGAGCGCGCGCGCTCCGCCGCGGCGGGTGCGCGCGCCGACGATGTGCGGTGGGAAGAGCGGTCGCGGGCCGCCATGGCGTTCTACGAGTTGTACGAGACGGACCAGTCGATCGCCGTGGCCGGCGAGACGCAGCGCCTCCTGCGGGACCTGGTCAAGACGACGGCCACGATGTACGCCGTCGGCGAGGCCCGCCAGCCCGACGTGCTGCGCGCGCAGGTCGAACTCGCCCGTATGACGGAGGAGATCGTGCGGATGGAAGCGATGCGTGCCGGCGCGGCGGCTCGCCTCAACGCGGTACTCGACCGGCCAGCCGATGCCGCTGTCGCATCGCCGGTGTTGCCCTCCTTCCCCAGCGAGTTGCCTTCCCGCGACTCCCTCGAGCGCCTCGCACTGGCGCATCGGCCCATGCTCCGGGCCGGCGGCGAGGACGTGAATGCGGCGGATGCCGCCCAGCGCCTCGCCGGCCGTGAGATCTGGCCCGACCTGACCCTTGGGGTACAATACGGCTGGCGGCCAATGGAGGAGGGGACGGACCACATGCTGAGCCTGATGCTCGGCTTTCGGCTGCCGATCTGGGCCGGCAGCCGCCAGCTCGCGATGCGACGGGAGACGCGCGCCATGCGCGACATGGCCTCGGCGGAGCTGGCGGCGATGACGGCAACCACTCGCGGTCGAGTGGGTGAGCTCGAGGCCGAAGTGCATCGCGACCGAACGCTTCTCCAGCTCTATCGGACGACGGTACTGCCGCAGGCCGGTGTGATGGTGGGCTCCGCCCTGAGCGCCTATCGGGTGGGCGGCGTGGACTTCATGACCCTGCTCGACGCTCGGATGAGCGAGAATCGCTACCGGCAGGAGCTGGCCCGGCTGGAGGGCGAATTGGGGCGCGCCATCGCGGAACTCGAGATGCTCGTGGGCACCGACCTCCTCACATCGCCGCCACCCCCGCCTTCGCCGCCAGGAGAAGCCCGATGACTGCCGCTACCAGTCCGCTCCGCACGCGCGCCGCCGGCGTCGCGGTGTTCGCGGTGGCTCTGATCCTCGCGGTCCTCGCCGCTCTCCGCCTGGGTCGCTCGGCCGCTCCCGCGACCGCGGGCGGCCACAATCATGCTGTGGCGGCCGCGCCCACCGAGGGCGGCGGCCGGCCGGTCCGTCTGCCCTCCGAAGCGTCGCGCCGGATCGGCGTCACCTTCGCCGAGGTTGCGCTCAGTCCGCTCGAGCGGGAGGTGCGCACGGTCGCGCAAGTGACATATGACGAGACGCGGGTGACGGTGGTGGCGCCCAGGGTCGAAGGATGGGTTGAAGCCCTGTACGTCAACAGCACCGGGCAACCTGTGCGACGTGGGCAGGCGCTGTTTGCCCTCTACTCGCCCATGGTGGTCGCCGCGGAGCAGGAGTTGCTGCTGGCACGCAACCTGGAGGCCGGCGTCGCGGGAGGCACCGAGGAAGCGCGGACCGGGGCGAATGGGTTGCTCGAGTCCGCCCGCCGTCGGCTGCTCGCCTGGGAGGTACCGAAGGACGAAGTCGCCCGCCTGGAGGCGACCGGCGAGGTCCGCCGCACGGTCACCTTCCGCTCGCCGGCGACCGGCGTCGTGATCGAGAAGGACGTCGTCGCGGGCCAGCGCCTCATGGCCGGCGAGCCGGTCTACCGCATCGCCGACCTGTCCACCCTGTGGATCGAGGGAGAAGTCTTCGAGCGCGACCTGCCTTCGGTGCGGGTGGGCCAGCACGTCACCGCCGAGTTCCCCGCGCTGCCGGGAGAGCATCGCGCCGGGCGGATCGGCTACATCTATCCCACGCTCGACCCGGCGACCCGCACGGTACGCGTCCGCGTCGAGCTGCCGAACCCGGGGCTCGCCCTCAAGCCCGGGATGTATGCTACCGTCCGGCTCACGTCCGAAACCGCGCCCGTCCTGAACGTCCCACGCTCCGCCGTGCTGGTGACGGGCGAGCGCGCGCTCGCGTTCCTCAAGCGGGCGGACGGCGCGTTCGAGCCGCGGCCCGTGTCGCTGGGGCGTGCCACGGACGAGCGCCTCGAGATCCTGGACGGTCTCTCGCCCGGCGACACCGTCGTGGCCTCGGCGACCTTCCTGGTGGACGCGGAATCGAACCTCGGGACCATCCTGGGAGGCATGGGCGACATGCCGGGCATGGATATCCGGCCGCCCGCCGACACCGGCATCCGCCCGGACACACACCGGACGGAGCGCTGATATGCTGCGTCGCATCATCGACTGGTCAGCGGCTCACCCGCTCGTCATTCTGCTGGCGACCGCGGTGCTCGTCGTCGGGGGCCTCCGTGCCGTGCGGACGACGCCGCTGGAGGCCCTGCCCGACCTGTCCGACGTTCAGGTGATCGTGCAGGCCAACTACGGTGAGCAGGCCCCCCGCATCGTCGAGGACCAGGTCACCTATCCGATCGCGGCCGAGATGCTGAAGGTGCCCGGGGCGCGGACCGTCCGGGGCTACTCCTTCTTCGGTGTCTCCTTCGTCTACATCATCTTCGAGGACGGCGTCGACATCTACTGGGCGCGGAGCCGAGTGCTGGAATATCTCAACGGCCTCCGCGGACGGCTGCCCGCCAGCGTCAGCCCGACCCTCGGGCCCGACGCCACCGGGCTCGGGTGGGTCTACCAATACACCATCGAGGACACCTCCGGGCGGCTCGATCTCGCGCAGCTCCGGAGCCTGCAGGACTGGTACCTCCGCTATGCCCTGACCGCCGTGTCCGGCGTGTCGGAAGTGGCCGGCGTGGGCGGGTTCGAGAAGCAATACCAGGTGGATCTCGACCCGTCCCGGCTTCAGGCCTACGGCGTCCCGATCACCCGGGTCATGGGGGCGATCCAGAACGCCAACGCCGACGTCGGCGCGATGGTGATGGAGCTCTCCGAGCGCGAGTACATGGTGCGCGGCCTCGGCTATCTCCGCTCGGTGGCGGACATCGAGAACGTGGTCGTGGGCGCGACCGCGAGCGGGACGCCGGTGCGGGTGGCCGAGCTGGGGCGGGTGAGCGTCGGCCCGGCCGTGCGGCGCGGGATCGCCGACCTCGACGGCCGCGGCGATGCCGTCGGCGGGATCGTGGTCATGCGCTACGGCGAGAATGCGCTTGCCACGATCGAGCGGGTCAAGGCGAAGCTGCGGGAGATCGAGCCGAGCTTGCCGCCTGGCGTCGTCATCCGGCCGGTGTACGACCGGAGCGACCTGATCCACCGGGCGATCGCCACGCTGCGCGGGAAGCTGTTCGAGGAGAGCCTGATCGTCGCGCTGGTGTGCGTCGCCTTCCTGCTCCACGCCCGGTCGGCGCTGGTGGCGCTCGCAACGCTCCCCGTCGGGATCCTGATGGCGTTCGTCGGAATGCGGTGGGTCGGCGTGGGCGCCGACATCATGTCGCTCGGCGGCATCGCCATCGCGATCGGAGCGATGATCGACGCAGCCATCGTCATGATCGAGAACATGCACAAGCATCTGGAGCGGGCGGTATCCGCCAAGGGAGGTGCGGCCGCGGCTGGCGCCCGACTGGACACCTCCGTCCTGTCCTCGGGTGAGCGGCTGGCGGTGGTGGTCGCCTCCGCGCGCGAGGTGGGTCCGGCCCTCTTCTTCTCGCTTCTGATCATCACTGTGTCCTTCGTGCCGGTGTTCACGCTCGAGGGCCAGGAGGGCCGGCTGTTCCGGCCGCTCGCGTTCACCAAGACGTTCGCGATGGCGGCGGCCAGTCTGCTCTCGGTGACGCTCGTGCCCGTGGCGATGGGGATCTTCATCCGCGGCCGGATCCTGCGCGAGGGGAGCAATCCCCTCAACCGGTGGTTGAAAGCGGCCTATCGGCCGGTCATCCGGGCAGTATTGATGCGGCCCTGGGCCGTGGTCGGGGGGTCGGTCCTGGTCCTGGTGCTGACCTGGATTCCGTGGGCCCGAACGGGCAGCGAGTTCATGCCGCCCCTCGACGAGGGCACGATCCTGTTCATGCCGACCACGATGCCCGGCGCCAGCGTGGCCCGCGCACGGGAGGTGCTGCGGATGCAGGACAGCATCCTCAAGTCGTTCCCCGAAGTCGAGCACGTATGGGGCAAGGCCGGTCGGGCGGAGACCGCCACCGATCCCGCCGGACTCGACATGTTCGAGACGACCATCACGCTCAAACCTGTCGCGGCATGGCGCCGGGGCATGACCTCCGAGCGGCTGATCGCAGCCATGGACTCCGCGGTGCGAGTCCCGGGCGTGACCAATGCGTGGACGATGCCGATCAAGGGCCGAAACGACATGCTGGCGACGGGAATCCGGACGCCGGTAGGGATCAAGATCTTCGGGCCGGATCTGGCTACGCTCGAGCGGATTGGCCGGGAGGTCGAGCAGTCCGTGCGGATGGTGCCTGGCACGAGGAGCGCCTTCGCCGAGCGGGCGGTCTCGGGGTACTACCTGGACATCGACATCGACCGGGCGGCAGCCGCCCGGCACGGCCTCAACGTGGGTGACGTGCAGGCGGTGATCGCGACCGCGGTGGGAGGCATGACGATCACGCAGACGGTGGAGGGCCGGGAGCGATACGGGGTGCGGATCCGATATCCGCAGGAGCTGCGTGACACGCCGGAGCGGCTCGCCGCGGTCCTGGTGCCCGTGGCACACGGACTCGGTGCGCCCGAGGGTCCTCCGTCAAGAACAGGGATGGGCAGCGGTGCGGCGGGCATGGGGGGCGCCAGTGGCGCCGGGGTGGTGCCGCTCGGCCAGGTCGCGACGATCCGCCAGACGGCCGGCCCGATGGTGGTGCGCACCGAGGACGCGCTGCCCACCGCGTGGGTCTTCGTGGACGTCGCAGGACGCGATGTGGGGAGCTACGTCGCGGACGCGCAGCGGATGGTGTCCCAGGACGTGTCGCTGCCGCCCGGCTACACGCTCCAGTGGAGCGGCCAGTACGAATACATGCAGCGCGCGGCCGAGAAGCTGCGCCTGGTGGTGCCGGCGACGCTGGTGATCATCCTGCTCCTCCTCTATTTCAACTTCGGGAACGTGGCCGAGACCCTGATCGTCATGCTGGCGCTCCCCTTCGCCCTCGTGGGCGGGGTCTGGCTGATCTGGTCGCTGGGATACCACTGGTCGGTGGCGGTGGTGATCGGCTTCATCGCTCTTGCCGGCGTGGCGGCGGAGACCGGGGTCATCATGCTGATCTACTTGGACCACGCCTGGGAGGCGCGCATGCGCAACGGGGAGACCCCGACCCTGTCGACCTTGCAGGCAGCGATCTTCGAGGGCGCGGTCGAGCGGGTCCGCCCGAAGATGATGACCGTCACCGCTATCACCGCCGGGCTGCTGCCCATTCTGTGGGGTGTTGGGGCCGGCGCGAGCGTGATGAAGCGGATCGCCGCGCCAATGGTCGGCGGAATGGTGAGCAGCACGGTGCTCACCCTGATCGTGATTCCGGCGGTGTACGTGCTCTGGCGCGGGCGGGAGGTCCGGGAGGCGGCGCCGGCGGCGGTGCCCGAGCGCCCGTGGGGCTTCAGCCAGTCGTGAAGCTGAAGGTCATGCCGAAGGAGCCATTGGCGCCCTTTCATCCGGCGCCTCGACCCGCGACCACGGTTGGTTCATGACGGTCCATGCCTGCCATGGGGCGGGGACATCCAGGAGGTGGTGACCGCCTTGCTTCTATGCCCGCTGCGACGCCGGTCGCGGTTGCGGTGCTGAAGCCGTGGAGGCGAGCCTGCTGAAGCGGTTGTAGAGCGCGGCGACCAGCCACAATGTCAGTCCCGTGCCAAGGGCCCAGCAGGCAAGTCCACCCACGAAGCTGCCGAAGGTCAGCGACCGCGACAGACCGGACAGATCCGTGTGGATCAGGTAGCCGGCGAAAGCGGTCACCGGGCCGGGCGCGATCGCCACGGCAACTGCGCAGAGGATGAAGAGCGCCGCCGCGGTCGCGCCGCCGGCGAGGCCGAAGGCCCGTGCGTCGAGTTTCATATATCACCTCCGGCCCGAGTGTTCCCGGGCGATGGTGTGACGGCTGCGGTGATCAGGCGCGATCACACTCAGGGCGAGTGCTGCGATCCCTGGCCAAGCGTCTATGCGCTCCTGGTCCCGAACGAAGGCTACCCGGCTCGCCATGAAGAAATGCTGAGGTTCCCGCGAAACTTCCCCGGGGTCAGAGCCGGGTCCGCCGCAGCAGCTGTGCGTTGACCGCCACGATCACCGTACTGAGGGACATGAGCACCGCGCCGATTGCGGGCGACAACAGAATGCCGGCGCCGGCCAGCACGCCCGCCGCCAGTGGAATGGCGATGACGTTGTAGCCGCTCGCCCACCAGAGGTTCTGGACCATTTTCCGGTAGCTCGCGCGCGAGAGCGCGATGATGCGCGGGACATCGCGCGGGTCACTGCGCACGAGCACGATGTCGCCGGCTTCCACGGCGACGTCCGTGCCGGCTCCGATGGCGATGCCCACGTCGGCAGTGACCAGGGCAGGCGCATCGTTCGCCCCGTCACCCACCATGGCGACCCGCCTGCCCCGCCTCTGCAGCTCCTGGATCTTCGCCGCCTTGTCCTCCGGCAGCACCTGGGCGATCACCGTGTCGATGCCGAGCTGGGCGGCCACGGCGTCCGCAACTGCCTTTGCGTCCCCAGTCAACATGGCGACCTCGATGCCGAGGTCGTGCAGGCGGCCTACGGCCTCCGGCGACTCCGGCCGGATGGCATCCGCGACGGCGAAGGCGGCAAGGGCCCGCTTCCCCTCGAGCAGATAGATCACGCCCTGCCCTCGAGCAGCTGCTGCATCGGCGAATCCGGCCAACTCGGCCGGCAAGGAGGCGCCGAGCCGGCGCAGCAGATTCGGCCCGCCGACCGCTAGTCGCCGCCCGTTCACAGCTCCTTGGACCCCGTAGCCGGGGATGGCCTCGAACCCCGTAGCCCGGGGGATCTCGATCCCGCGCTCGCGGGCGCTCGTCACCACGGCCCGCGCAACGGGATGCTCGGCGTCCTGCTCAAGCGCGGCGGCGAGGCGAAGCGCTTCCACCTCGCCCCATCCGCCGTCGGTACGAATGCCGACTACCCGGTGCTCGCCCAGTGTGAGCGTC
>DASSYY010000018.1:0-8325 GCA_035703025.1 Gemmatimonadales bacterium
GGCCCAGATGAGCACGCCCGCGACCGCCACCCGGCCCTCGGGGGTGTGGCGCCTGGCCTCGAGCTCCACGTAATATCCAGTCGCCCGCGAGCCGATGGAATCGCCTCGTGCCGCGGGCGCCAGCCGGTGGCGTCCCGCCCAGGCCCAGGGCAGCCCAGCGGCGTCGAGGATCACGATGCTCATCTCGGGTCCGCCCGTGGGCACGAGCCGCTCGAGCAGCGTGAAAGCGGTCTCCCGATCGTCGGTGGCGCTCGCCGCGGCGGCGGCCTCGGTCAGCCGCTCGGCCCGATGGTAGGCGGCGTGCAGGTCGCCGGCCAGCCGCTCGGACGCGGCATCGATGCGGCGCTTCCTCTGCTCGGGCCAGTGGGTCTCGATCGCCGTGAGCCGCCACTGGGAGACGGCCAGTGCCGCGGCCAGGCCCGCCAGCGTGGCGAGCAGCGCTCCCCGGCGCCATCCCGTCCCGGGGCGTCCGAGCACGACGAGCACAGCCAGCAGGATCACGACGGCGGCGACCCAGACCCACGCGGGCCGCCGCAGCCACTCGGCTGCGGCGGCGCCGGCCGCGACGATCACCATCACCCACGACCACGCGCGATGACTCAATCCGGCCGTCCCTGGCGAATAAAGGAGATGACTCCCGGCGCCGTCCGCGAGCGGCTGCAGGAGCGTCCAGGCCTGGTCGTGCCGGTGGGCACGACCGAGCAGCACGGCCCCCACCTTCCGCTCGGCTGCGACACCATCATCGTCGAGCGCCTCGCCGACGATCTGTCGGCGGAATTCGGGATCCTGCGTGCGCCGACGGTGGAGTACGGCGTCCACGCGCCCACGCATGCGTTCCCGGGCGGCGCCTCATTGCGGCGCCGCACGCTGCATCGGGTCATGAACGAACTTATCGAGTCCTGGGAGGAGGGGGCAGGCGTCCGCGAGTTCGTGATCCTCACCGCCCAGGCCAGCGAGGCCCACCTGGAGGCCCTCAGCACCATCCGCACCGACCAGGCCCGGGTCCAGGTGATCGACGTGTTCAGCCTCGATTTCGGCTCGCTGCTCGAGCGGCCGGGCGCACCGATCCAGGGAGGCGAGCTCGACACCTCGCTGCTGCTCTTTCTCGCGCCCGAAGTGGTGCACATGGAGCTGGCACGGGACTTCGCCATCACTCCGCAGATGCTCGCCCGCTATCGGCCCGGGCACAGCAAGCGGCTGCCGCAGGGCTCGCCGGGCTCGGTCGGTTTTCCGAGTCTGGCGTCCGCCCAAAAAGGGGAGCTGCTGTATAGATTCATCCTCGACCGGATCAGGACCTGTCTGACCGGACCCTGAGAACGGAGACCGCATGCGCAGCGCAGCGCTGCTCTTGATGGTGCTGCCCCTCCTGTCCGCGGCCGCGCAGGAGCCGCTGGAGACCAAGCTCGTCGTCACGCAGAACGGGCAGGAGATCGGGCGCGAGGAGTTCACGCTCCGCTCGACCCGCGGCCGCGGGTTGCCGGGCACGACCCTCATCGCGGCGGCGCGCTATCCCTCCATCAGTCCCACGACCCGTCTCGCCGCCACCCTCGAGCGCACCCCCGATTCGGCGCTCGCCAAGTTCCAGCTCGACGTCGAAAGCGCCGGTGCCGTGACCGTCATCCTGGCCGCGGGCTCGGGCGCGCGACTGATCGTCCGCACCGTGGCCAAGGGGTCCGAGTCCGGGCGTGAACTGCCGGGGGGCCCCGACGTGGTCCTCCTCGACGACGGCATCTTCTCGCTCTATCACCCGGTGGCGGAGCTGGCCACGCCAGCGGGACGCACGCTCACCGCGATCTTTCCGCGGTCAGGCAGGCGGGCCACGTTCACCGCTCGCCGGGAGTCCGGCGCTGCCGGCGGCGCCGGCCGGATTGCCCTGAGCGGCGATATCAGTGGCACGCTGGTGACCGACGCCCGTGGACGTCTCGAGCGGCTGGAACTCCCGGCCAAGGGCACGGTCGTTTCGCGCGCCCCGTAGAACCCCTCCGCAAGTTGTTATCCGACAATGACGCACGACAGCTTTGTCGCAACCTGAAACCTGCGCGACAAGGGGTCCGTATAGGACCCGGCCACGTCCACACCTCCAAAGGGCTCCGTCATGATTCGCTGGTCCGGCATCCTCGCGCTGATCGCGCTCTGCCCCCGCGCCGGGGCGGCACAGGACACGACCGCTACGCTGCGTCCCGTCCCCACACCGGATAGTTCGGCCGCTGCGACACCGGCCCCGGCCCCGGTGGTGACGTTGTCGCTCGATGAAGCCCTGCAGCAGGCCCGGGCGAACAGCCCCAGCTATCGCCAGACGCTGAATGACGCGGGTCCCGCCAAATGGGGCGTCCGGAATGCCTACGGCAACCTGCTCCCCGCCGTGAGCGTGGGCTCGGACCTCGGATACACCGGCAGCGGCCAATCGAACTTCGGCGGCGGCTTCGTGCGCCCGACGTCGGCGTTCGTAACCTCCGGCTACAACCTCAGCCTGCAGTGGCAGCTCAACGGCCGGGCCCTCACGGCCCCTGCCGAGCAGAAGGCGCTGCAACGGGCCACGGACGAGGACATCAGTGGCGCCGGCGTCAATCTGCGGGCGGAGATCGTCACCCAGTACCTCACGACGCTGCAGGCGAGCGCCCAGGTCGCGGTCGCCCGGCAGCAGGTGGTACGCAACGCCGACTTCCTGCGGCTCGCGAACGCGCGCTACCAGGTAGGCCAGGCGACCCTGCTCGACGTGCGGCAGGCCGAGGTGGCGAAGGGGCAGAGCGACGTCTCCCTGCTTCGCGCAGTACAGGCCGAGAACGAGGCGAAGCTGGACCTGCTCCGGCGCATGGGCGTCGAGCCGCCCGCACCGGTCGACCAGATCGCCCTCAGCGATTCGTTCCCCGTCACCGCGCCGGCCTTCGCGCTCGATTCCCTGCTGCGGCTGGCCGACGAGCAGAACCCCTCCCTGCGCTCGCTCCGCGCCCGACGGACCGCCGCGGGATTCGGCGTCCGCTCCGCCAAGAGCGAGTTCCTGCCGACGCTCTCGGCGCAGGCGGGGTGGAGCGGCTTCACCCAGCAGTTCACCAACGAGGACCTCCTGCTGGACCAGACCCTGGCCGATGCGCAGTCGCAGGCCTCGAGCTGCCAGTCGAACAACGAGGTGCGGGCGGCGGTCGGCCTGAGCACCGCCGACTGCTTCGGCGACGCCGGCCTCAACGACCAGGGCACGGCGCTCGACCCCGCCGTGAGCCAGCAGATCCGCACCACCAACAGCGTGTTTCCGTTCGACTACACCGGCCAGCCGTTCCAGGCGAGCCTGCGGATCTCGCTGCCGATCTTCACCGGGTTCGGCCGCTCGCTCCGGCTGTCCCAGGCGCGCGCGGACGAGCAGGACGCCGACGAGAGCGCCCGGGCGCGCCGACTGCAGGTGCGGAGCGACGTCCACGCGCGCTATCTGGGTCTGCAGACGGCCTACCAGGCCATCGGCGTGCAGGCCGCCAACCGCGAGGCCGCGCGCGACCAGCTGCGGCTGGCGCAGGACCGCTATCGGCTCGGCGCGGGCACGTCGCTCGAGGTGTCGGACGCGCAGAACGCGGTCCAGCGGGCCGAGGGCGATTACGTGAACGCGGTCTACGACTATCACAAGGCCATCGCGGCGCTGGAAGCCGCGGTGGGGCGTCCCCTTCGCTAACGAGGAATCGACATGTCCCGCGGGATGAAGATCGGCCTGATCGTCGTGGGTCTCGCGCTGGTCGCGGGCGGCGTCGCCGCCTGGCAGATCAACAAGAAGAAGCACGCCGGCACAGAGGTGCGGCTGGAGCAGGCGGCGCGGCGCGACCTGGTGAGCGCGGTGACGGCGAGCGGGAAGATCGAAGCCAAGACGTCGGTCGACATCAGCGCCGACATCACCGGCCGCATCATCCGGATCGCGGTCCGCGAGGGGGACCTGGTGAACAAGGGCCAGTTCCTCATCCAGATCGACCCGGCGCAGTACCAGGCCGCGGTGTCCCGCGCCCAGGGCGTGGTGGCCTCGACCGAGGCGACCCTGACCCAGGCCCGGGCCAACCTGGACCAGGCGGAGCGGGCCTGGAACCGCGCGCGGCAACTGACCCAGCTCGGTCCCAATCTGATCGCGCCCGAGGCGGCCGAGCAGGCGCGGACCTCGTACGACGTGGCGCAGGCCAACTGGCAGGCGACCCGCGCGCAGCTCGAGCAGTCGCGCGCCAGCCTGCAGGAAGCGCGGGACAACCTCTCCAAGACGCGGCTCACGTCGCCGATCGCGGGCCGGGTGGTGCGGCTGGCCGTGGAGGAGGGGGAAGTCGCCGTGCCGGGCACGTTCTCGCGCGAGACCGGCCTGCTGATGACCGTCGCCGACCTGTCGGTGATCCTGGCCAAGGTGCAGGTGGACGAGACCGACGTCGTCCGGCTCACCGCCAACGACTCGGTGCAGGTCACCATCGACGCGTACCCGGACACGACCTTCACGGGCCGGGTGACGGAGATCAGCCACAGCGCCAAGCTCACGGCGACCCAGACCGCGTCGGGCTCGAACGACCGGGCCGTGGACTTCGACGTCGAGGTCACGCTGGACAATCCCCCGCGCGACGTCCGGCCCGACCTGAGCTGCACGGCGCGGATGGTGACCGACACCCGGCGGCGGGCCCTCAGCATCCCGATCATCGCGCTCACGGTGCGGGATCACGAGCGGGTGCCGATGGAGGACTCCACCATGGACACGACCCGGATCAAGAAGCTGGGCAAGGAGGCCGAAGGGGTGTTCGTGGTGCGGGACGGCAAGGCAACCTTCCGGCCGGTCAAGGTGGGAATCGCGGGCGACGAGTACTTCGAGGTGGTCGACGGGCTCCGCGAGGGCGAGACGATCGTGGCGGGCACCTACCAGGCCATCCGCGACCTCAAGGATGGAGCCCGGGTGCGGGCCGCAGACACGACCAAGCGGGCGGAGGCGTCCGAATCATGAGCGAGATCATCCGCATCCGCGACCTGGCGCGCGAGTACCAGATGGGCCAGGAGCGGATACTGGCCCTCCGGGGCGTGACGCTGGACATCCGGCGCAACGAGTACGTGGCGATCATGGGGCCATCGGGCTCCGGCACGTCGACAATGATGAACCTGCTCGGCTGTCTGGACACGCCGACCGGCGGCGAATACTGGCTCAACGGGCAGGAGGTGTCGCGCCTCTCGGACGACGAGCTCGCCCGGGTCCGGAACCGGGAGATCGGCTTCGTGTTCCAGACCTTCAACCTGCTGCCCCGCGCCACGGCGCTGCACAACGTTGAGCTGCCGCTGGTCTACGCCGGCGTCCGCGCGCGCGAGCGCCGGGAGCGGGCCGCCGCGGCGCTCGCCCGGGTGGGACTCGAGAACCGGATGGATCACCGTCCCAACGAGCTCTCGGGCGGCCAGCGGCAGCGGGTGGCCATCGCCCGCGCGCTGGTGAACAGTCCCTCCATCCTCCTGGCCGACGAGCCGACGGGCAACCTCGACAGCGTCACGAGCGAGGAGATCATGCGGGTGTTCGGCGACCTCCACACCGCCGGCCAGACCGTGATCATGGTGACGCACGAGCCGGACATCGCCGCGCACGCCGAGCGGGTGGTCGTCCTGCGAGACGGACGGGTGGAGAGCGACCGCCTCGCGCGGGGCGCCGCGGCCTAGATGCGCCTCCTCGAGGCGGTGGGGATGGCGTTCCGGACCATCCGGGCGCAGAAGCTCAAGAGCTTCTTCTCGTTGATCGGCGTGCTGATCGGCGTGACGTTCCTGATCGCGGTGGTGTCCATTGTGCAGGGGATGAACCGGTACATGGTCGACCGGTTCGCCAACGCGCTCATCGGCGCCAACACCTTCGAGCTGCGCCAGCGGCCGAGCATCGTGACCGGCGAGGTTACCGACGAGACCTGGCTCGAATGGCGGCGGCGGCCCCGCATCAGCTACGCCGACGCCGACTACGTCCGCGCGCGCATCGGCACCCCGGCATCGTACGCGAAGTTCTGCCAGGATCGGGTGTCGGTGCACTACGAGGGCAAGATCGCGAAGGACATCGACCTGGTCGGGACCGAGTCCAGCTACTTCGGCATCCGCAACTACCAGCTCACGGCCGGACGCGCCTTCACCGCGCAGGAGGTGAGCAGCGCGCAGCCGGTGCTGGTCATCGGGCACGAGCTGGCCGACAAGCTGCTCGCCAACATCGATCCCGTGGGGAAGACGGTGCAGATCGGCGGCCTGCCCTACCGGATCATCGGCGTGGTCGAAAAGCAGGGAACGCTCTTCGGGCTCTCGCTCGACAAGTTCGCGATCATGCCGTTCAACGCGCCGGCGCGCCGGCTGATCTGCCCGATCAACATCCTGGACGCGCTGATCGTCCGGACCGACGATCCGGCGCAGATGCAGCGCGCCATGGGCGAGGCGGAGGCGATCATGCGCAGCCGCCGCGCCCTGAAGCCGTGGCAGGGCAACAATTTCGCGTTCCAGACGGCGGAGGGCGCGCTGGGCACCTGGCAGAAGATCTCGAAGATCCTGTTTCTCGCCCTCCCCGGCCTGGTGGCGATCTCGCTGGTCGTCGGCGGCATCGTCATCATGAACATCATGCTGATGGCGGTGAGCGAGCGGACCCGGGAGATCGGGATCCGGAAGGCCCTCGGCGCCCGCCGGCGGGACATCCTGGCGCAGTTCGTGGTCGAGTCGGCCACGCTCTCGGCTTCGGGCGCGCTGCTCGGGATCGGCTTCGGCCTGGCGCTGGCGTTCGTGGTCAAGGCGCTCACGCCGCTGCCCGCCGCGGTGGCGCCGTGGTCGGTGGTGGTCGGCATGGCGCTGGGCATCGGGGTGGGCGTCGTGGCCGGCGTCTATCCCGCCAGCCGCGCCTCCCGGCTCGACCCGATCGTCGCACTGAGGGCGGAATGACCCCGGCCCGGCCGATCACCCTGCTGAGCCGCATGGCGGAGGGCGTGGGGATTGCGCTCGACTCGGTGCAGTCGAACAAGGTGCGCGCGGCACTTACGGTGCTCGGCGTGGCCATCGGCGTCACGGTCGTGATCGCGATGGGGTCGGCCATCACCGGCATCAACCGGAGCATCACCGCCATCCTCGAGGCGGCGGGGCCCAAGACCTTCTACGTCCAGCGCTACTTCGACGGCGGCATCACGGTGTCGGACGGCTCGGACGAGCTGTCGCCCTGGCGCCGCATGCCCTGGCTCACCACCGACGAGGCGGAGCTGATCCGCCGCCAGCCGACGGTGCAGGACGTCAACATCGGCGAGTACGCCCGCGGGCCGGTGGGCGCCGAGGCCATCAATCTCTCCAGCGTGGCCATCGCGG
This sequence comes from Gemmatimonadales bacterium, assembly GCA_035703025.1. Taxonomy (GTDB): domain Bacteria; phylum Gemmatimonadota; class Gemmatimonadetes; order Gemmatimonadales; family GWC2-71-9; genus CAVVWJ01. Next base: position 7,297 of record DASSYY010000018.1, read on the forward strand.
GGTTCAGCCCGACCTATCTCCAGGTGAACGGCGGGGACATCATCGCCGGCCGGAGCTTCACCCCGATGGAGTACGCCGCGGGGGCCCGCGTGGCCGTGATCAACGACAAGCTCGCCCAGTCGCTCTTTCCCGGCCTGGACCCGATCGGCAAGACGATCAAGATCTACGGCCAGCCGTTCCAGGTGATCGGGCTGCACGCCGAGGCGGCGTCGCTGTTCAGCAACGCCGACGAGCCGCGCCTCGCGATCCCGCACACCATCTTCACCAAGATCGCGGACTACGAGCGCGGCTGGATGGAGATCGCCGTGGTCCCCACCGCCTTGGCCACGACCCTCGAGGCCCAGGACGAGGTCACCGCGGCCATGCGCAGCGCCCGCGGCCTCAAGCCGGCCGAGCCGAACAACTTCGCGATCGTGACCCAGGACCGGGTGCTCGAGGCATTCAACAAGATCACGGCCGGGTTCTTCGTGGTGATGATCGCGCTCTCGAGCGTGGCGCTGATGGTCGGCGGCGTCGGGGTGGTGGCCATCATGATGATCTCGGTGACCGCGCGCACCCGCGAGATCGGCGTCCGCAAGGCGCTCGGCGCCACCCGCGGCGAGATCATGTTCCAGTTCCTGGTCGAGGCGGCGACGCTCACCCTGATCGGCTGCCTCATTGGGATGGCGATGGGCGCGCTGGTGGCCTGGGGGATCCGGAGCTTTTCCCCGATTCCGGCCACGGTGCCGCTGGCATCGGTCGTGGCCGCGCTCGTGGCATCGATCCTGACGGGTGTGCTGTTCGGCCTCTACCCGGCGAGCAAGGCGTCCCGGCTCGATCCAGTGGAGGCGCTGAGGTACGAGTAGGGCGGACGGGCGGGCAGGCGGTCGGGCGGTCGGGCGGTCGGGCGGTCAGGTAGACCGGCAGACGGGTGAGATGGCGCCGTCATCCGAGTGTGGCCAGCGATTCTATAGGAGACAGGATCGACCTCAAGTCGGCCAGGTCGGTTACTCGCTCAAGACGACGGTGCCGCCTGCTGACCGCCTGACC
>DASSYY010000156.1:0-23719 GCA_035703025.1 Gemmatimonadales bacterium
CTCGAGCTCGCGGCGGGCGACACCGGCTTCGGCAGCGCGCGCACCTACGACCTGGAGGTCTGGGCCGCCGGTGTGGGCACCTGGCTCGAGGCCTCGAGCTCGAGCACCTTCACCGACTTCCAGGCGCGTCGCGCGAACATCCGCTATCGCCCCGAGCCCAAGGCGAAGCCCGAGTTCGTGCATACCCTCAACGCCTCCGGCGTCGCGTTTCCCCGCACGATCATCGCCCTTCTGGAGAACAACCAAGCGGCCGACGGGTCGGTGCGGGTGCCGGCGGCACTGGTGCCGTACCTCGGCGTCGACCGCCTGGTTCCGCGTGCGTAGCGAGCGGCTGCAGCGCCTCGCGCCCACCGTCGCGGTGGTGCTCGTGGCCCTGCTCGCCGGGCTGAGCTTCGGCTCGGGGCTGCTGGTCCTCCGCCACTTCAGGGCCGACGCCACAGCGACCAGCCGGCTCTACTCCGGCGTCTTCGGGGGCCTCAACGATCCGCGGCCGGGCGCGGAGGCCGAGGCCCTGCTGCGGCTCGGGGCGCAGGTCCGCGCGCTCGGCCTTCCGCTGGTGGTGACGGACCGCTCGGGCCGGGTGACGGCCGCGGCCAATCTGCCGTTCGAGGCGCCGATCGACGATCCCCGGGTGAAGGCCTACGCCGCCCGGCTCGACCGCTGGAACCCGCCCATCGTGGACGAAGCGATCGGGACCGTGCACTACGGCCCGCTCCCGGCCCAGCGGAATCTCACCGCGCTCGCGATCCTGCAGGGGCTCACGATCGCCGTGATGGTGGCCGTGGCGGTGTTCGCCTACCGGAGCGCGATTGCGGCGCAGCGGGACCGGCTCTGGGTGGCGATGGCCCGGGAGGCGGCGCACCAGATGGGGACGCCGCTCACGAGCCTGCAGGGCTGGATCGAGCGGGTGCGCTCGCGGCCGGCGCCGCCGCCGGACCTCGCCGAGCATCTCGCCGCGGACGCCGAGCGGCTCGACCGCGTGGCCCAGCGGTTCGAGCGGATCGGCAATCCGGCCAAGCGCGAGCCGGTCGGGCTGGGCGCCCTCGCCGACCGCGTCGCCGGCTATTTCCGTCCCCGGCTCCCCAAGCGCGCCAATCCGATCGAGCTCAAGCTCGAGGCGCCGGGCATGGGCCCGATGGTGCTGGGCGACGCCGTGCTGCTCGAATGGGTGCTGGAGGCGCTGGTCAAGAACGCCATCGACGCGCTGCAGGGCCGCGCCGGCACGATTATCCTGCGAGTCGGCGCCGAGCAGGGCAAAGGCCAGATCCGCGTCATGGACGACGGCCCCGGCGTCGCGCGGGAAATCCGCCGGACACTGTTCGAGCCCGGCATCACCACCAAGCGCGGCGGCTGGGGCATCGGCCTCGCGCTGGCGCGGCGGGTGATCGAGGACGCCCACCACGGCCAGCTGGCGCTGGAGCCGACCGAGAAGGGAACCAGTTTCGTGATTCGTCTGCCGCTGGCGGAGCCCGCCGCGTGATCGATACGTCCGGCCCCGACCTGGGCCATGCCCTCAACCCGGCGCAGCAGGAGGCGGTGGACCACGTCCATGGCCCGATGCTGGTGCTCGCGGGCGCGGGCTCGGGGAAGACGCGCGTGCTGACGACCCGCATCGCCAACCTGATCGACCGGCACGGCGTCCCGCCCGACCGCATCTTCGCCGTGACGTTCACGAACAAGGCCGCCGGCGAGATGAAGCACCGCATCGGCCGGCTGCTGGACCGCGACCCGTCGGGCCTCTGGATCGGCACCTTCCACTCGCTGTCCGCCCGGCTCCTTCGCCGCGAGGCCGGCCTGCTGGGCTTCGGCCGCCAGTTCACGATCTACGACGAGGACGACCGGCTGAGCCTCATCCGGCGCTTGATGGACCAGCGCGGACACTCCACCAAGGTGTTTCCGCCGCGCGCGGTGCAGTCGCTGATCTCCGGCGCCAAGAACCGCATGGTCCCGCCGTCGGAGCTCGCCGCCGGCGTGTCGCAGTTCGACCGGCTGGCCCAGGTGTCGGCCGACGTCTACGCCGCCATGGGTCCGGCGCTGAAGGCGGCGAACGCGATGGACTTCGACGACCTGCTGTTGCATCCCCTCACGCTCTTCCGCGAGCACCCGGACCGGCTCCGCGCCTACCAGGCGAAGTTCAGCTTCGTCCTGGTGGACGAGTTCCAGGACACCAACCGGGCGCAGTACGAGCTGATCCGCCTGCTGGGCGCGCACGGCAACGTCTGCGCGGTGGGCGACGACGACCAGAGCATCTACGGCTGGCGCGGCGCGGACGTCCGCAACATGCAGGAGTTCCTCAAGGACTTCCCGGGGGCGAAGCTGGTGCGGCTGGAGGAGAACTACCGCTCGACCCAGGTCGTGCTCGACGCGGCCAACGGCATCATCGCCGAGAACACCGGCCGGATCGGCAAGACGCTCACCACCCGCCGCCGGGGCGGCGAGCCGGTCACGCTCCTGGCCGCGGCCGACGAGCGCGACGAGGCCGAATGGGTCGTCCGCGAGCTCGAGCGCCGGAGCGCCGCGGGGGACTGGAGCTACGGCGACATGGCCGTGCTCTATCGCACCAACTCGCAGTCGCGCGCGCTCGAGGAAGCCTTCCGCCGGGCCGGCATCCCCTACCGGCTGGTGGGCGCGATCAGCTTCTACGAGCGGCGCGAGGTCAAGGACCTGCTGGCGTACCTCCGGCTGGTGGCCAATCCGTCCGACGATGAGGCATTTCTCCGGGCGGTCGGGGTGCCCCGCCGCGGGCTGGGCGACACCAGCCTGGCCACCCTGGGACGCACGGCCCAGCAGTGGAGCAAGCCGCTGCTCGACGCCGCTCGCGGCGCCGAGGCGATCACCGACCTGCGCCCCAACGTGCGGGAGGCGTTCCGGACCTTCGCCGCCCTGATCGACGGTCTCGCCCAGCGAGCCGCGACCCTGGCGCCCGCGGAGGTGCTCGAGCACCTGATTCGGGCGATCGACTACGAGACCGTGCTGCTCGCGGAGGGACCCGAGGGCGCCGACCGGTGGGAGAACGTGCGCGAGCTCGTCGCCAGCGCGGCCAACTGGTCCGAGGAAGTGACGGAGGAGGCGGACGGCACGCCGCTCGAGCGGTTCCTCGCCGAGGCGGCGCTGCTCGCCTCGGGCGACACCGTCGTGGGCAACGAGGACGGCGTGACGCTGATGACGCTCCACACCGCCAAGGGGCTGGAGTGGCCGGTGGTCGTCCTGACCGGTCTGGAGCACGGGCTCTTCCCGCTGGCCCGGGCGGAGGAACAGCCCGACGGGCTGGAGGAGGAGCGGCGCCTCTGCTACGTCGGCCTGACGCGGGCCAAGGACAAGCTCTACCTCACCTGGGCGCGGGCCCGCCGCCGCGGTGGCGAGCTCCGGCCCGGGATCATGTCGCGCTTCCTGCGGGCACTCCCGCCCGCGATCGTCGAGGAGCGGCGGACGACGTCGATGTGGGCGCCCGATTGGGGCTCAGGCGGTCGGGCGGGCAGGCGGTCAGGGGGGCAGGGTGGTGGCTGGTCGGGCGGTGGAGCAGTGGGCAGCTTTGGCTCTCACCGGCCGCCTGAGCGTCCGACCGCCAGCCCGCCCACCGAGGAGCTCTCCCAGGACACGCCGCGCTACGTCAAGGGCGAGCGCGTCCGCCATCGCCGGTTCGGGAGCGGTACCATCCAGGGGCTCACCGGCACCGGGCGCGACCTCAAGGTGTCGGTCGCCTTCGACGACGCCGAGGTGGGTGTCAAGCAGCTGCTCGTGGCCTACGCGGGCCTCGAGCGCGAATGGGAGAGCGCATGAGCATCGGCCGGGACGACGTGATCCACGTGGCGAAGCTGGCGGAGCTGGCGGTCAAGGAGGACGATCTGCCCCGGCTGGTGGACCAGCTCAATCGCATCGTGGATTACGTGGCGCAGCTCGACCAGGTCCCGGCCGACGGTGCATCCGACCTCTTCCTGCCGGGACCCGAGCAGGTGGCGCTTCGGGACGACGTTCCGGGCTCCGTGCCGCTCGCTCGGCCGCCCGCGGCGCTCGCGCCCGAGTTCGCGGACGGCTTCTTCCTGGTGCCGAGGCACGGCGCAATGGAGGACCTGTGAGCGCGATCGCGGTCGCGCGCGAGACCGCGGCACGGCTCGCCGCGGCGGACGCGGCGGGGCTCAACGCCACGCTCCACTGGTCGGAGGCGCTGCTCCAGGCGGAAGCCGCCCGCGTCGACGCGCTGCCCATCGCCGGCCCGCTCGCCGCGATGCCCATCGCGCTCAAGGACAACATCGTCACCATCGAGGCGCCGACCACCTGCGGCTCGCGCATCCTCGACGGCTATGTCTCGCCCTACGACGCGACGGCGGTGCGGCGGCTCCGGGCGGCCGGCGCGATGATGGCGGCCAAGGCCAACATGGACGAGTTCGCCATGGGCTCGTCCACCGAGCATTCCGCCTTCGGCCGCGTGAGGCATCCGTTCGACCCGGACCGCGTGCCCGGCGGCTCCTCCGGCGGCTCGGCCGCGCTCGTCGCAGCCGGGGTGGTGCCGGCGGCCCTGGGCTCGGAGACCGGCGGCTCGGTGCGCCAGCCGGCGAGCTTCTGCGGCGTGGTGGGCGTCAAGCCGAGCTACGGTCGGGTGAGCCGGTTCGGCCTGGTGGCGTTCGGCTCGTCGCTCGATTGCATCTCGGTCTTCGGGCGCACGGTGGACGACGCCGCGCGGGTGCTGAGCGCGATGAGCGGTCACGATCCGCTCGACAGCACGACCCTCGCCCGGTCGCCCATGGCCGTGCCCCGCGCGCTGCCCGATCTGCAGGGACTGCGCATCGGGCTCCCGCGGGAATACTTCCCGGCGGATCTCCATCCGGGGGTCGCGGCGGGAATGGAGCGCACGAAGGCGGCTCTCCGAGAGTTGGGCGCCGAGCTGGTCGAGGTATCCCTGCCGAATTCGAAGTTCGCGGTGCCCACCTACTACATCGTCGCCCCGGCCGAGGCGGCCGCGAATCTGGCGCGGTACGACGGGGTTCGCTACGGGCCCCGGAAGGTGGGCCCCGCGGGCGACATTCGGGCCGTCTACCAGGCCACCCGGGGCGAGGGCTTCGGCCCCGAAGTCCAGCGCCGCATCCTGGTGGGGACCTACGTGCTGAGCGCGGGCTACTACGACGCTTACTATCGGAAGGCGCAGCGGACCCGCGCCCGGATCGCGGACGACTTCCGGCGCGCCTTTGCCGGCGGGGTCGACCTCCTGCTCACGCCGACCACGCCGACCCCGGCGTTCCGCGCCGGCGAGAAGACCGCGGATCCGGTCTCGATGTACCTGGCCGACATCTTCGTCTGCGCCATCAGCCTGGCGGGCCTGCCGGCCTTGAGCATCCCGGTCGGGCGCAGCGAAGGCCTCCCGGTGGGCGCGCAGCTGATCGCGCCGTTCTGCGAGGACGAGCGGATGCTCGCGGCGGCCGGCGCCGTCGAGCGTGTCGTCGCCGCGGCCGAGGAGGTGCGCTGATGACATGGGAGACCGTCGTGGGTCTCGAGGTGCACGTGCAGCTCCGCACGCGCACCAAGATGTTCTGCGGCTGCCGGACGACGTTCGGCGATCCGCCGAACACCAACGTCTGTCCGACCTGCCTGGGCTTGCCGGGCGCGCTGCCGGCGCCCAATGCCGAGGCCATCCGGCTGGCGACCCGCGGCGCGCTCGCGCTCGGCTGCGAGGTGCACGCCACCAGTGTGTTCGCCCGGAAGAACTACTTCTATCCGGACCTGCCGAAGGGCTACCAGATCTCGCAGTTCGACCGGCCGCTGGCCACCGGCGGCCGGGTCGCGTTCGATTCGCCCGAGCGCGGGCGGATCGAGGTCGGCATCACCCGCCTTCACGTCGAAGAGGACGCCGGCAAGCTGATCCACGACCGCTTCCCCGGGAAGACGGCGGTCGACCTCAACCGCGCCGGCACGCCGCTGGCCGAGATCGTGAGCGAGCCCGACATCCGCTCGCCGGCCGAGGCACGGGCCTACCTCGTGACGCTGCGACAGATCCTGGTCTACGCCGGCGTGAGCGATTGCAGCATGGAGCTGGGCAGCCTGCGGGTCGACGCCAACATCTCGCTCCGCCGCCCCGGCGACTCGATGCTCGGCACCAAGACCGAGGTCAAGAATCTCAATTCGTTCGCCAACGTCGAGCGCGCGCTCGAGGCGGAGCGCGAGCGGCAGATCGGCCTGCTCGAGCGCGGCGACCGGGTGGCCCAGGTGACGCTGCTCTTCAACGCGGCCACCGGGCAGGTCCGGGCGCTTCGCTCCAAGGAGGAGAGCCACGACTACCGGTATTTCCCCGATCCCGATCTGCCGCCGCTGGTGCTCGCGCCCGAGTGGATCGCCGACCAGCGCGACGGGCTGCCCGAGCTGCCCGAGGCCCGCCGCGCGCGGCTCGAGGTGACGTACGGTCTCCCGGCGTACGATGCGCGAGTCCTCACCAGCGAGGTCGGGCTCGCCGAGTACTACGAGTCGGTGGTCGGGGCCGGGGTCGAGCCCAAGACCGCGGCCAACTGGGTCATGGGGGACGTGATGACCACGTTCAACGAGACTGGCGCCTTTCCGGTCGAGGCCGGGCGGCTGGCCGGCCTGGTGACGCTGGTGCGCGAGGGCGTGGTCAGTCATCAGGCCGCCAAGCGGGTCTATGTCGAGCTGGCCCAGCGCCCGGGCGACGAGCCGAAAGCCGTCGCCGAGCGGCTCGGTCTCGTGCAGGTGAGCGATCAGGGCGCGCTCACCGGGTGGGTCGAGGAAGTGCTGGCCGCGCATCCGGCGGAGGTGGCGCGCTATCGAGGCGGGGAGACCAAGCTGATGGGCTTCTTCGTCGGACAGGTGATGAAGCGGAGCCAGGGCAAGGCGGATCCGAAAGGCGTGCAACCGGTGCTGCAGGCAAAGCTGGGGTAGCCGCGAGCGGGAGGCGCTCGCGTACGTCAGGGTGACGTGCGTCCCGAATCCCCAGGCTCCACTCGCGGCAGCGCGAACAGCGACATCGGATCCACGGTGATCCCGCCGTACCGCGCAATCCAATGGAGGTGCGGTCCGGTCGCCCGCCCGCTCCGGCCGACGGCGCCGATCACGCTGCCCGCCTCGACCGTGTCGCCCGCCGTCACGTCGACCCGGCTCAGGTGGAAATAGCCGGTCACCAGGCCTCCGCCGTGGTCGAGATAGACGGCGTGGCCGGCCAGGTAGAAATCCGCCACCAGGGCTACGACCGCCCGTCCCGCCGCGCGCACCGGCGCGCCCACCACGCCGGCGAAGTCCGTCCCCAGGTGCCGACTCGTCACCCGCCCGTTGAACTCGCGCCCGGTGCCGTACACGCTCGTGATCCGGCTCGGCCGCGGACGCAGGAACGGCCCTGCCCAGAGCCGTGGCGTGTCGTGCGCCTGGCGGGAGATCGCGCGACTCTGCGCCAGCTCGGCCTCGATGCGCGCCCGCGAGGCGCTGTCGGGCTCGGCGTAGCGCGGCGCGACGGTGAGCCGCTCGCTGGCGTAGACCGGATGGGTGACCGCGAGCGTCGCGACGACGGTGTCGGTGGTGGCACCGTGCGCGAGGTGCAGTGTGAGCGGCAGGGAGTCGCCGCCCTCGAACGGCACGCCCGCGAGGCTCCGGAACCGGCCGTTGGGCAGGCGCTCGAAGTGGAGCGGCTCGCCGGCGACGGTCCCGTCCAGCGTGCGCGAGGTGTCGGGCTCCCCCGCCGGCGTCACGACCAGCCAGACGACGCTGCCGCGGGCCGGCGGGGCCGGCATGGTCTCGATCGAAAGCGCCGGTGAGGGGGCGGCCGGCCCGACCTGGGCCCCGAGCCCCGAAGCCAACGCGCCCGATAGCACGGCAACGAGTGCGGCGGCACTCCGCATCAGCGCCCCAGGCGCCGGATCAGCGGGGCCGCGGCCGGGAATTCGGCCGCGAGGGCGGCGGGCGAGCCGATCTCGAAGTCCTCGAACTCGAATCCCGGTGCCACGGTGCAGCCGCAGAGCACCGCGTCGCCCTCCGGCTCCGCCGCCTGCCAGATTCCAGCGGGCACCACGGCCTGCGGCGTATCGCGGTCGAGTCGGACCCCCGCCATGCCCAGCCGGTAGAGCCGGAGCGCGCCCCCGTCGTAGTGATGCCAGACTTCGTCCGAGCGCACCCGGTGCCAGGTGCTCCATGCACCGGGCGGCAGCAGGTAGTGAATGGCGGTGGAGGCACTGCGCTGTCGGCCGTCGGGGAGGGTGAGCAGGAGCGGGCTGCGGAAGGTCTCGCCGTAATAGCCGCCCTCGGGATGCGGCTTGAGCCTCAGCCGCCGCACGACCTCGTCGGCGTTCAGCGGTCGCCGCTCACGAGCGCGCGGGGCGACGGGGCCGCGCTCTCGGGTGCGCGCCAGGGCAGGCGCCGGGCGACACGGGTCCAGAACGACAGCGGCCGGTCCGGCAGGCCGAAGTGCTCCTGTGCGGCAGTCTCGAGCCGGGCGGTGTTCCGGCGGCCGGTATCGCGCAGCACCCGGCGGCGCAGCTCCTTGGCCATCTTGAGCGGGCGCTCCCCCGAGGGGTCGAGCTGGTGCGCCGTGGTGTCCTCGCCGCCGAGCAGCTCCACCATGTAGTCGTAGGAGAGGCCCAGGTGGTGCTCCACGTCCTCGTCGGTCAGTGGCCACCGGCTGTATTCGCGGGCCACCTGGGTGGCGCGCTGCCAGCTCGAGCTCTCCGTCAGATGAACCATGCCCCGGAACAGGCGGCGGTTGGTCCGCACGCTGAAGATCGTGGGCGAGATGATCCGATCGAGATGGGCGTCGGCCTCCGCGTGCTTGAGCAGGATCACGTCCTTGGCCGACTTGGAATAGGCGTCGCCCAGGTGGGTCTCCACCCGCGTCTCCCAGTACGAGTGCCCGACCGCCGCGGTGCTGCTGGTGATCATGAGCTGGCGGGGCACGAAGTAGTTGTGGGCGACGGTATCGGCGGCCAGATGGCAGAGGTAGCCGAGCCCGAAGGCCCGGAGCGCGTCCGAAGCGGCCAGGTCGTGAATCTCCTGGCCCACGTGCCAGTAGTGGCAATGCCGGCCCAGCGGCGCGTAGTGCTTCGCGATGGAGGAGTCGGCGGCGATGTTGCCGTACAGGAAATCGAACGGGTACGCGCGGAGCAGGTCGGCGACGGGCGCCGAGAGCTGGCTCAGGCTCGAGAGCACCGTCTCGCCCAGGTAGATGTGCGTCCCCGGAGTCCACGCGTGGGCGGCGTGGGGCAGAATGAGGAGGACGAGCCCCACGCCCGCAAGGGCGAGCGCGAGGCGCGCGACGCTCATGAGCGGTGGGCCACGAGCATGCGGCGCACCCGCCCGATCATCCCGCCGCCGCGGCGCACCGACCGGAGCGTGGCGGCGACGTCCAGCGCCGCGTCCTCCACCTCCCCGTGCACCAGATCGTAGAGCGTCTCGAGGTCCGAGAGCTTGTCCTCGACCCGGTCGACGCCGCGAACCAGCTTCCGGCGCACGCGCCGGCTGGTCTGGGCGAGCGCGCCCGCCTCGTGCCGCACCAGGACCATCAGGTCCTGGCCCTGCTCGGTGAGGCGGCGCACGGACGCGAGCGCCTGGGCGACGTCATCTTGGAGGCCGTCCACCATCGCGCCGAGCTTCTTGACCTGGGTCGAGAGGCGGAGCGCCGCGATGCCCAACGCGGCGGCCATGCCGAGAAAGCAGAGCGCGATGAAGGCGACCGATATGGCGATGGTCGGGCCCACCCACGCGGGACCGGCGGCGACCTGGAGCAGTGCGAGTGTGTGCGTTCCCACGGTGTCCTCCCCGAGTGGGCCGGCAGTTCCGCCGGCCGGGCGGTGGCGACCAACGCCTCAGCGTAAAACAACGCGGTCGGGGGAGCATCGCAACCCCCTCGCTCCGCTTGACGGGCCCACGTGACCCGGTCAGCTTTGGCCATGCCTCCACGATTCCTCGTGCGCGGTGGTCAGTCGCTGCGCGGGACGATCCGTCCCGCCGGCAACAAGAACGCCGCCCTGCCGATCCTCGCCAGCACCGTCCTCGCCGACGGTATCATGGAGCTCGACAACATCCCGCGCATCCGGGATGTCGAGACCATGCTCGCGCTCCTCGTCGATCTCGGCGCCTCCGCCGAATGGATCGGCCCCAACCTCGTGCGCGTGGACGCGCGCGGGGTCCGGCCCAAGCCGCTGGACCCCAAGCTCTGCGCCCGCATCCGCGCGTCGATCCTGCTGGCCGGCCCGCTGCTGGCCCGCTTCGGCACCGTCACGCTGCCGCCGCCGGGCGGCGACGTCATCGGCCGGCGCCGGGTCGACACCCACTTCCTGGCGCTCGAGCAGCTCGGCGCCTCGGTCACCGTCGGTGACCGCTACGAGCTCGAGGCCAAGAAGGGGCTCGTGGGCAACGACATCTTCCTCGACGAGCCCAGCGTCACCGGCACGGAGAACGCCCTCATGGCGGCGGTGGCGGCCAAGGGGCGCACGGTGCTCCGGAACGCCGCCTGTGAGCCCCACGTCCAGGACCTGGCGCGCGCGCTCGTGGCGATGGGCGCGCACATCGACGGGATCGGCTCGAACATCTACAGCATCGAGGGCGGCCGTCCGCTGGGCGGGGCGGCGTACGCGATCGGCCCCGACCACATCGAGATCGGCAGCTTCATCGGGCTCGCCGCCGTGACCAACGGCGCCATCACGATCGATCCGGTGCGGGCGGACGATCTCCGGAGCACGCTGCTCGGCTTCGAGCGGCTCGGCATCCGGCCCCGGGTCGAGGGCCAGCGTCTCACGGTGGATGCCGATCAGGAGCGCCGCATCCGTCCCGACCTCGGCGGCCATGTGCCGAAGCTGGAGGATGGCCCGTGGCCGGCGTTCCCGGCCGACGTCATGAGCACCACCATCGTGACCGCGACCCAGTGCGCGGGCATGCTCCTGGTGTTCGAGAAGATGTTCGAGTCCCGGCTGTTCTTCGTGGACAAGCTGATCGGCATGGGCGCCCGCATCGTGCTCTGCGATCCGCACCGCGCGGTCATCTCCGGCCCCGCGCCGCTCAAGGGCGGCATCGTCGAGTCCCCCGACATCCGGGCCGGCATGGCCATGCTGCTCGCGGCGCTCGCGGCGGAGGGATCCAGCACGATCCACAACGTCGGCCAGATCGAGCGCGGCTACGAGCGGATCGACGAGCGGCTTCGCGCGCTCGGCGCGGACATCACCCGGGCGGATGACTAGCTCGCACGCCGCGAGCAGCGCCAGTCCTTCCGTCCTCCGGGAAGAACCGCTTCCCGGTCCCCTCCCGCTCTACCAACTCCCCGCCTGGCGCCGCCACGGCGTCGTCGCCGGCATCACCGGGCGGGGCACCGAGCCGGGCCGCGGCTTTGACCTCGGGCTCTGGTCCGACGCGCCCGTGGGCGAGGTGATGACTCGCTGGCGCGCCTTTCGCCGCGCGCTGTCCGGGTTCGACGCCGTCGTGCTGGGCAACCAGGTGCACGGGGTCGGAATCGAGACCGTCGGCACCGGCCGGGGCTGGATCCAGATCGACGGCGTGGACGGGTGGGTCACTACTGCGCCCGGACAGCTGCTCACGGTGACCATAGCCGACTGCATTCCGATCTACCTGGTAGTGCCCGGCCGAGGGGCGGCGCTCCTGCATGCCGGCTGGCGGGGCACGGCGGGCGGCATCCTGCCCCTGGGGCTCGAGCGCCTGCTCCGCGCGACGGGAGCGGCGGCATCCGATGTCGTAATGCACTGTGGCGTTGGGATTTGCGGGCCGTGTTATGAAGTTGGCTCTGAGGTCATGACGGGCTGCGGGCTTCCGGTGAAGGGAGCGGGACCGTGGCACCTGGACCTCCGGCACCACCTCGCAGCCTCGGCCCACGGGCTCGGCATCGGGACCGTCACCGTGTCGAGCTGGTGCAGCGCGCACGACCGGCCTTCCTTCTATAGTCACCGGGCCTCCAAGGGCGCGGATGGCCGGATGGTCGCCTATCTCGGCATGCCCCGTTCGGATTGACTCCATCCCCTGACCACGGTAATATTTGGCTGCTGTCCCGGGGGGCGCCTGGTCGGGCCAACTGTCGATGTGGGGGAGTTCCCCCACATTTTTTTTCCTGCAACCCCCGATGTCTGTCGACGCGCTTCTCGCACCGATTCGTGATCACATCGCCGGCCTCGGGTTCGAGCTCGTCGACCTGCGTCACGTCGGAACGCTGGAGCGCCCCATCCTGCAGGTACGGGTGGACCGCCCGGACAGCCGACCCGGCCAGGGCATCACGGCCGACGACTGTGCGGGGATCAGCCGGTCCCTCGAGCGCTTCCTGGAATCCAGCGCGATGGTCGGCCCGCGGTATGTGCTGGAGGTGTCCTCACCCGGCATCGAGCGGCCGCTGCGCTGGCCCGAGCACTGGCGCCGGTTCGTCGGCCAGCGCGCCCGGGTCCGGTCGCGAGCCCTCGGCGGCGGCCGGCGCGAAGTCGAGATCGTCGCCGTGCCCGATGACAGGCACGTGACGCTCCGGCCCGAGGGCGGCGGCGAGACCACGGTGGCGCTCGAGGACGTCCACGAGGCGACGCTGGTGGTGAAGTTCGAGCTGCCGCGAAAGCCGGGATCGAAGGGAATGCGGTAGGGCCGTCCGGAGCCGCCCGCAGAGCCGGACGGCGAGCGACGTCGCTAACAGGAGTGAGACGAACATGGCAGGATCGACCGAGATGTTGGCCGCGTTCCGCGAGCTGACCACTGCGAAGCAGCTGGAGCGCTCCGATCTGCTGGACCTGCTGCGGGACGGCATTCAGGCCGCCCTGGTCCGCAAGTTCGGCCCGAACGTCAAGTTCGAGCTGAGTGTCGACGAGCTGCAGGGCAGCATCAAGGTGACCCGGCTGCGCCAGGTGGTCGAGGTGGTCGAGGACGCGAGTTGGCAGATCGCGATCGAGGAGGCCCGCTACGAGGACCCCGACTTCCAGATCGGCGACATGCTCGAGGAGGAAGTGCCGTTCGTCGAGTTCGGCCGCCTCGCCGTGCAGGCTGCCAAGCAGCGCATCATCCAGCGCGTCCGCGAGGGCGAGCGGATGCGGATCCGCGAGGAGTTCGCCTCCAAGGTGGGCGACCTGCTCTCGGGCGAGGTCCAGCAGATCGAGCGCGGCAAGCTCGTCATCATGCTGAACAAGTTCCGCGAAGCCGAGGCCATCATCCCGTACCGCGAGCAGAACCACCGCGAGCACTTTCACCAGGGCGACACCATCCGCGCCGTGCTCAAGCGCCTCGAGGAGACGCCCAAGGGCCCGCGCCTGATCCTCTCCCGCGGCGATCCGCTGTTCGTCAAGGCGCTCTTCAAGCTCGAGGTGCCCGAGATCCAGCAGCAGATCGTGGAGATCCGCGCCATCGCCCGCGAGGTCGGCAGCCGGACCAAGGTCGCCGTCATCTCGCGCGACGACGCCATCGATCCCGTCGGCGCCTGCGTCGGCCTCAAGGGCTCGCGGGTCCAGGCCGTCGTGAACGAGCTCGGCGGCGAGCGGATCGACATCGTGCCCTGGTCGCCCGATCCCGAGCGCTTTGCCCGGCTGGCACTCGCGCCGGCCCGGGTGGCCAAGGTGTTCAGCGACCCCGAGGCCAAGACCATCCAGGCTGTCGTGGACGAGGACCAGCTCTCGCTCGCCATCGGGCGGAACGGCCAGAACGTGCGGCTCGCCTCCGAGCTCACCGGCTGGAAGATCGATCTCTACTCGAGCCGCGAGTGGCTCGAGCGCGGCGGCGAGGGTCCGCTGTTCGCTCCGCTCCCGCCCGAGGAGGAGAACGCCGCCCAGGTTCCGCTCAGCGAGCTCAAGGGGCTCTCGCCCGAGCTCACGGCGATCCTGGAGAGCGCCGGCTACAAGATGCTGAACGACATCCTCGACCTCGAGCGCGAGGACATCGCCAAGATCCCCGGCATCACGCCGGAGATCTCCGAGCAGCTGCTCGGCTTCCTCGCCGAGCTGACGGACGAGGACGGCGGCGAGAAGTAGTCACCCATGAGCGGACTGCTCGGCCTCCTGGGGCTGGGATACCGGGGCCGGCTGGTCGTGATCGGGGTGGACGCGGTACGGAAGGAACTGCAGGCCGGGAAGTGCTGGTGCGTGGTGCTGGCGGAGGACGCCAGCCCGCGCGCCGTCGACAAGGTGGTTCGCTTGGCATCGGCGAAGGGTGTGCCGATCCTCGCGGGCCCGCGCGCCGTCGCGATCGGCGCGCAGTTGGGAAAGCCGCCGGTCATGGCGGTAGGCGTACGCGACCGCGCGTTGGCCAACGGCATGGTGCCGCTGGCGCCCGTACGCTCCTGATGGAGGATTGAGTGGTCAAGACGAGAGTGCACGACCTGGCGGCGGAGTTCGGCGTCGCGCCCGAGCAGCTCCTGAGCATGCTCAAGGACATGAACATCTTCGTGCGCAGCCACATGTCGGCCCTGGAGAACGACCAGGTGTCCGCCATCCGGGTTCGCTGGGAGCGCGAGAAGCGGAAGAGCGCCGAAGAGCCCACCGCCAAGAAGGGCCGCCGGAAGGCGGTCAAGGCGGAGCCGGCCCCGGCGCCGGTCGAGGCCAAGCCCACCAAGCGCCGGCGCACCGCCGCCGAGGTGGCGGTGGTCGAGGCCCAGGCCCAGGCGGAGAAGGCCGCCGAGATGGCCGCGCTCGAGCTCGAGCGGCCGATCGTCGAGCTGGAGGAGCAGGCGCCGGCCCAGTCGCTCGAGGAGCGGGCCCGGGCGCTGTTCAAGGATCTGCCGCCGCTGCCGGTCGAGCCCGAGGTCGAGGCCGCCGCGCCCGAGGAGGCCGCGGCCGCGTCGGCCGCTGCGCCGGCGGCGCCGGCCGAGCCCTTGCCGCCACGCCTGGGCACGCACAGCGCGGTCGGCACGCCGTCGAAGGCGCCGTTCATTCCGCCTCGCATCCAGCGCCCGGCGCCGGCTGCGCCGCGCGGCCCCAAGCCCGTCTTCAGCAGCAGCGCGCCCTCGGCGCCCTCCCGGCCCGGCGCCCCTTCGCGGCCGGGCGGCGGCGGTCCCGATCGCGGCGCCGCACCGCCGGCCCGCCAGTTCGGCCCCGATGCCGAGAAGGGCGGCGGCCGGAAGAAGGGCAAGAAGGGGAAGCGCTCGTCCGTCGATCAGGATGCGGTGCAGGCCAACATCCTCAAGACCCTGCAGGGCATGAAGGGGCCGGCGGGCCGGAAGGGCGTCCGCCGCTCCGATGAGCCGTCCTACCGCGACGTGGTGGCCGGCCGGATCGCCGAGGAGCGCGAGCGCGAGAAGACCCGCATCCGCGTGAACGAGTTCGTCAGCGTGTCCGAGCTCGCCGGCGCGATGAAGGTGCCCGCCACCCAGATCGTCCAGTTCGCGTTCAAGGAGCTGGGCCTGATGGTGACGGTGAACCAGCGGCTCGATTTCGACCAGATCGAGCTCATCGCCTCGGCCTTCGGCTTCGAAGCCACCCGGGAGGACGAGTACGCCGCGGAGCTGGAGACCGACGCCACCGAGGACACGCCCGAGCAGCTCGTGTCGCGTCCCCCGATCGTCACCATCATGGGGCACGTCGACCACGGCAAGACCTCGCTGCTCGACTACATCCGGAAGGCCAACGTCGTGGCCGGCGAGGCCGGCGGCATCACTCAGCACATCGGCGCGTACCTCGTGGCGCTGCCGAACGGCAAGGCGATCACCTTCCTCGACACCCCGGGCCACCAGGCGTTCACCGCCATGCGCGCCCGCGGCGCGCAGGTGACCGACATCGTCGTCCTCGTCGTCGCGGCCGACGACCAGGTCATGCCGCAGACGGTCGAGGCCATCAGCCACGCCAAGAACGCCGGCGTGCCGATGATCGTGGCCATCAACAAGATCGACCTGCCGTCGGCCAATCCGCAGAAGGTCAAGCAGGACCTGCTCCAGCACAACGTCGTGCTCGAGGAGTTCGGCGGGAACGTCCTCTCGGCCGAGATCTCGGCCAAGAAGGGCATCGGTATCGAGGGGCTGCTCGAGCAGATCCTGCTGCAGGCCGAGATCCTCGATCTCAAGGCCAATCCCGACGGCAAGGGCCACGGCGCGGTACTCGAGGCCACCCTCGATCCGGGCAAGGGGCCGCTGGCCACGATCCTGGTTCAGCGCGGCACCCTCCGCGGCGGCGACAACTTCATCTGCGGCAAGTTCAGCGGCCGCGTGCGCGCGCTGTACGACGAGCGCGGCAAGACGGTGAAGGAGGCCGGCCCGTCGATCCCGGTCCAGATTCTCGGGTTCGAAGGCGTGCCCGCCGCGGGCGACACCTTCGCCGTCGTGACCGACGCCAACGAGGCACGCGAGATCGCCCAGAAGCGGCAGCGGCTCGAGCGCGAGGCCCAGAACCGCCGGAGCCAGAAGGGCACCAGCCTCGAGGACTTCAGCCGGGCGCTCAAGGAGGGCGGCGTGGCCGCGCTCCGCATCATCATCAAGGCCGACCAGGGCGGCCCGGCCGAAGCGCTGGCCGACGCGCTGGCCCAGCTCAGCACCAGCGAAGTCCGGGTGGACGTCGTCCACCGCGGCGTCGGCGCCATCAGCGAGAGCGACGTGCTCCTCGCCAAGGCGTCGGGCGCCATCGTCCTCGGCTTCCACGTCCGGCCCGACTCGAACGCCCGCGCGGCGGCCGAGCGGGAGCAGGTGGACGTGCGCACCTACCGCATCATCTACGAGGCGGTCGAGGACGTGCGGAACGCGCTCGAGGGCCTGCTCAAGCCCGAGGAGCGGGAGACCGTGCTCGGCGACGCCGAGGTGCTGGAGCTGTTCAAGGTCAGCAAGGTCGGCACCATCGCCGGCTGCATGGTACGGAGCGGCACCATCCAGCGGACCGCCAAGGCCCGGGTCACCCGGGACGGGGCCGTGGTCTACACCGGTGCGCTCGCCAGCCTCAAGCGCTTCAAGGACGACGTGCGCGAGGTCCGGGAAGGGCAGGAGTGCGGCATCGGCATCGAGAACTTCAACGACATCAAGGTCGGGGACCGGATCGAGTCGTTCCGCATGGAGGAGATCAAGCGGACCCTCCAGCCGGCGGCCGGCGGCGCCGTGGGGTGATCGTCGGCATCCAGGTGTGGGAGCTGCATCTGCCGGGGTGTCATTCGTTGAAGGAGAAGCGCGGGACCCTCAAGCCGCTGACCGTGGCGCTTCGCCAGCGCCTCAACGTGTCCGTGGCCGAGACCGGGCACCAGGATGCCTGGCAGCACGCCGAGATCGCGTGCGCGGCGGTGGGGTCGGCGCGTCCCGTCGTCGAGGAAACCCTGCGGGCCGCGGACCGCGCGATCGAGGAGGCGGACGGCGTGCGGATCGTGGATACGGTGACGGTGTGGCGATGAAATCCTCGTCGAAGCGGCGCCCGGAGCAGGTGGCGGAGACGCTGCGCGAAGTGATCACCGACGGTCTCGCCCGCGAGGTGCGGGACCCGCGGATCGGGCGAGTGACGGTCACCGCCGTGCTGGTGACGGGCGACCTCTCGCACGCGCGCATCATGGTGAGCGTGCCCGGCGACGAGACGGAGCAGGCCCGGGCGCTCGAGGGCCTGCAGAGCGCCGCCCGGTTCCTCCGGTCGCGCGCGGCCCGGACGCTCTCGACCCGGATCGTCCCGGAGCTCCACTTCGAGCTGGACAAGGGCCTGGCCCACGCGGCCCGGATCAACGAGCTGCTCGAGGGTCTCCGGCGCGAGGAGCCCAGCTGACCGGTGCGCTCCTGGTCGACAAGCCGGCGGGTCCGACGTCCCACGACGTCGTGCAGCGGGTCCGCCGGGTGCTGAAGACGCGCGCCGTGGGCCACACGGGCACGCTCGATCCCTTCGCCACCGGCCTCCTGGTCGTGCTGGTGGGGCGGGCGACACGGCTGGCGCGATTCGTCGAAGCCCAGGCCAAGACCTATCTCGCCACGGCCCGCCTGGGCGTCGCGACCGACACCGACGACGCGACCGGGGAACCGCTCGGGCCGCCCGCGGACCTCTCGGGGCTGAGCGAGGCCCGCGTCGCCGAGGCCCTGGCTGCGCTGGCCGGCGAGCAGCGCCAGCGTCCGCCCCGCTATTCCGCCAAGCACGTGGACGGCGAGCGGAGCTACCGGCTGGCCCGCCGGGGCGTCGTGGTCCAGCCGGCGGAGTCGAGTGTGGTGGTGCACCGGATCGAGCTCGTGGCGTTCGCCTCGCCCGACCTGGTCTTTCGCGCCACCGTGAGCGCCGGCACGTACATCCGCGCGCTGGCCCGCGACCTGGGTGAGCGGCTCGGCGTCGGCGGGCACTTGACCGCGCTCCGCCGGGAGTCGATCGGGGACCTCCGGGTGGAGGACGCGGTACCGCTCGACGCGATTGGCGCGGCCGCGGTCCGGCCCGCCCGCGCCGTGCTCGGGCACCTGCCGGCGATCGAGCTCGACGAGGCGGGGCGGGTGGCCGTGAGTCACGGCCGGGCAGTGCCGGCCGAAGGCGGCGCCCGGGGCGACGTGGCGCTGACGCACGCGGGCGAGCTGGTGGCGGTGGCCCGCGCCGGCGACGGATGGTTCCGGCCGAGCGTCGTGCTGGGAGCGCCGTGACCGGCGCGCTGCCGCCGCTCCCGCGGGGGAGCACGGTGACCGTCGGCTCGTTCGACGGCGTCCATCTGGGACACGAGGCGGTGCTGCGCGAGATCGCGCGGCGGGCCGGCGCGGCGGGCCGGGCGAGCGTGCTCGTCACCTTCGAGCCGCACCCGCTCGAGGTGGTGAACCCGCAGGCGGCGCCCCCGCTCCTCACCACCGCCGCCGAGCGGCGCGAGATCCTGGCGCAGCTGCCGCTCGACTACGTGCTCTTCCTCCGGTTCGACCGGCGCCTCGCGTCGCTCACGCCCGAGGAGTTCGTGCAGCAGGTGCTGCTCGACCGGTGCCAGATGCGGGAGCTGGTGATCGGCCACGATCACGGCTTCGGCCGCGGCCGGAGCGGCGACGTGGAGACCCTCCGCCGCCTTGGCGCCGAGCGCGGGTTCGACGTGGACGTGGTCGACGTGGTGGATGTCGGCGAGCAGCACGTCTCCAGCTCGCGGATCCGCCGGGCGGTGGCGGGTGGCGATCTCGCCACCGCGGCCCGCATGCTCGGCCGGCCGTACCAGGTGAGCGGGCGGGTCGGCCAGGGCGAGCGGCGCGGGCGCCTGATCGGCGTCCCGACCATCAACCTGGCCGATGTGCCGCCGCAGAAGCTGCTGCCGCCCGACGGCGTCTACGCGGTCCGGGTCGAGTGGCGTGGGGGACGCGCCGGGGGGATGATGAATCAGGGCCCCAAGCCCACCTTTCAGGACGGGCGGCGGACCCTCGAGGCCCATCTCTTCGACTTCGCCGGCGACCTGTACGGGGAATGGGTGCGGATCGAGTGGGTGGAGCGCCTGCGGGACGTGAAGCGGTTTGCCTCCGTCGAGGCGTTGCAGCAGCAGTTGGAGCGTGACCAGTCCCGGGCGCGGGCGGTGCTCGCCGCGGCCGGGCCGGCGTTCAGCCGGGGACCCCATGCCTGAGACCCAGACCTGACGATGTTCGCTTCCATTCGTTCCCGCGTGATCGTGATCGCGCTGCTCATCATCGGCTCGATCTACTTCCTGTTCCCGCGCACCGTCTCGCTGCGCGAGCGCGGCGCCGATGGGGTCATGCGCGACACCAGCGTGACCCGCGTCCCGCTCAAGCGGGGCCTCGATCTCCAGGGCGGCATGCACCTGGCCCTCGAGCTCGACCAATCGAAGCAGGTCTCCGCCGATCCCAAGAAGGATCTGGACCTGGCGCTCACCGTCCTGCGCAAGCGCATCGACGAGTTCGGCGTCGAGGAGCCGCTGGTGCAGAAGGCGGGCGACGACCGGATCGTGGTCGAGCTCGCCGGAATCACCGAGCCCGCCCGCGCCAAGGCGATCGTGCAGCGCAGCGCCTTCCTCGAGTTCCGGATCACCAACAAGACCAGCGCGCTCGAGAAGTCGCTGCCGGCGATGGACCGCGTGCTCCGCGGGCTCGGCGTGAAGGGCGATACCGGCACCGGCGCCGGCAAGCCGTCCGCGGTCGAGCAGCTCCTCGGCGGCGACTCGGCCACCAAGGCGGCCGCTCCGGCCAAGCCGCCCGCCAAGGCCGGCGCGAAGCCCGGCGCCAAGGCGGACACCGCCAAAGCCGCCGCGGACAGCGCGGCGGCCGACAGCACACCCGTGCCCGGCGGCGTCCTGGCCAGCCTGGTGCAGTCGGCGGGGGCGGTGGCCGGCAGCGCCACGCCCGGCGAGTACGTCGTGCCCGAGACGGCTTTCCCCCGGGTCGACAGCCTGATCAACATTCCGGCCGTCGCCCGACAGCTCCCGCGCGGCGTGGTGCTCCGCTGGTCCTCCGCACCGACCAGCATCGGGGTGCAGCAGTACCGCTACCTCTACGCCCTCGACGACCGGCCGATCGTGACCGGCAGCAACCTCGAGGATGCCGCGGCCCAGCTCGATCCGCTGACCAACGGCCCGATCGTCACCTTCCAGCTCGACCGGGCCGGCGGCCGGAAGTTCGGAGACGAGACCGGACGCCACGTCGGCGACTACATGGCCATCCTGCTGGACGGCCGAGTGCAGGGCCGCCCGCCGGTGATCCAGAGCCGGATCAGCCGCAACGGCCAGATCACGCTCGGCAACAAGAGCCTCCAGGAGGCCCAGGACCTGGCCCTCACGCTCAAGGCGGGCGCCCTGCCGATCCCGCTCAAGATCGTCGAAGAGCGGCAGGTCGGCGCGAGCCTCGGGAGCGACTCCATCCGCAAGGGCATCACCGCCGGCGTGGTGGGCACCGCCATGGTGATCCTCATCATGCTGGTGTTCTACCGGATGAGCGGCGTGCTGGCGGTGGTGGCACTCGGGCTCTACATCCTGTTCACGCTCGGCGGGCTATCGATGATCAACGCGACGCTCACGCTCCCGGGCCTCGCCGGCATCGTGCTGTCGGTCGGCATCGCGGTCGACGCGAACGTGCTGATCTTCGAGCGCATCCGCGAGGAGCTGCTGCACGGCAAGACCGTCCGGCTCTCCGTGGACGAGGGCTTCAAGCACGCGATGAACGCCATTATCGACTCGAACGTCAGCACGGTGCTGACGGCGCTGTTCCTCTTCCAGTTCGGGACCGGCCCGGTCAAGGGGTTCGCGGTCACGCTGATCATGGGCATCATCGCCTCCATGATCACGGCGGTCTTCGTCACCCGCACGTTCTTCATGATCTGGCTGCAGCGCCGGCCGACCATGTCTACCCTGAGCATCTGACATGCTGAGACTCTTCGCCAACGCCCACTACGATTTCATCGCCTTCCGCAACCGGGCCTACGTCATCACGGCGCTGTTCATCGTGCCGGGCCTGGTCTGGCTGATGGTGCACGGGCTCAACTACAGCATCGAGTTCACCGGCGGCACGCTGGTCCAGGTGCAGAGCAAGGTCCCCGCCGACGTCGGCGCGCTCCGGTCCGGGCTCGACCGCCAGGGCCTCCACGGGGCCGAGATCCAGAACTTCGGGGGCGCCAACGAATTCGTCGTCCGGGCGCGGGTGGCCAAGCCGGGCACCGATGCGAACGACACCCAGGCCACCGCCGACGCGGTGCGCGAGGCCCTCACCAGCGTGCTCGGCGCCGGCAACTTCACGATCCAGCGGACCGAAGCGGTCGGGCCCAAGGTGGGCGGCGAGCTCCGGAGCAAGGCGTTCCTCGCGATCTTCCTGTCCTTCTTCGCGGTACTCGCCTACCTGGCGTACCGGTTCGAGTGGCGGTTCGGCCTCGCGGCCGTGCTCGCCACGGCGCACGACATCCTCGCCACGATCGCCTTCATCGGATTCCTGCGGCTCGAGGTCAGCCTGACGGTCGTCGCCGCGGTGCTGTCGATGGTGGGTTACTCGCTCAACGACACGATCATCATCTTCGATCGTGTTCGCGAGAACCTGAAGAAGCACAAGAAGGATACCTTCGAGCAGATCCTCAACCGCTCGATCAACGAGACCCTGCCGCGGAGCGTGCTGACCCACGGCACGACCCTCTCCTCGCTGCTGGCGCTCACGATCTTCGGTGGCGAGGTGATCCGTCCCTTTGCGCTGGTGATGTTCTTCGGCGTGTTCACCGGCACGTTCTCGTCGATCTACATCGCCTCGCCGGTCCTGATGGCGATCGAGAAGCGGTGGCCCGGGCAGCTCGCCCGGGGCCACCTGGCGGCGCCGGCCGCGCCGGCGTCAGCCGCGCCGGGCGCGCGGAAGACGGCGCCGGTCGTCTAGCGGTCGGAGCGCCCGAAGCGAAGTCCCGCCCGTCACCCCGAGGGAAGCGAAGGGGGCATGACCCCGAATCATGCCCCCTTCGCCTCGCTCGGCGACCAGGCGCCACCCGACCGCCGGACACGCGTCGTCCATGCTGATCGATACCCACTGCCACCTCGCCGATCCCGACTACGACGCCGATCGCGCCGACGTCATGGCACGTGCCTGGGCCGGCGGGGTAGCACGGATCGTGGTGATCGGCGCCTCGCGCGACTCGGCCGAGCGCGCTCTGGCCCTCGCCGCATCGGAGCCCCGGCTCTCGGTGACCGCCGGCATCCACCCCCACGACGCGAGCGGCTGGGACGATGAGGCCCGGGACTGGCTCCGCACCACGCTCCGCCGCCCCGCGGTGGTGGCAGCCGGCGAGATGGGCCTGGACTATCATTACGACCACTCGCCCCGCGCGGCTCAGCGGGAGGCGTTCGAGGCCCAGCTCGGGCTGGCCCGCGAAGCCGGCAAGCCGGTCGTGATCCATGCCCGGGAGGCCGACGACGACGTGGCGGCGGTGCTGCGCGCCCATGCCGACGTGCCGGCCATCCTCCACTCGTTCAGCAGCGGACCCGGGCTCTTGCGGGCGGGGCTGGACCTCCGCCACTATGTGTCGTTCAGCGGAATGGTGACCTTCAAGAACTGGCGACTGAACCAGGCCATTCTCGACACCCCGCTCGACCGCATTCTGGTGGAGACCGACGGCCCCTACCTGGCCCCCGTGCCCCACCGCGGCAAGCGGAACGAGCCGGCGTTCGTGCGCCATGTGGCCGAGCGCATCGCGGCGGTGCGCGGGCTGCCGGTCGACGAGCTGATCCGTGCGAGTGCCGCCAACGCGGCCCGCGTGTTTGGCTTTCCAACCCCCTAGCTCCGGGAGCACCGCCCGTGACCGTCCCCTCCGATATCGCCATCGCGCAGGCCGCCAAGATGCGCCCCATCCAGGACGTGGCGGCCGAGCTTGGCCTCGGCCCGGACGACATCCTGCCGTACGGCCGCTACAAGGCCAAGATCAGCGCGGAGGCGGTGGCCCGCGGGAAGCCCACCGGGCGGCTGGTGCTGGTCACCGGCATCAACCCCACCCCGGCCGGCGAGGGGAAGAGCACGGTGACCGTGGGCGTGAGCCAGGCGCTCCGGCGGCTCGGCAAGAAGGTGGTCGTCTGCATCCGCGAGCCGTCCCTGGGGCCGGTCTTCGGGGTCAAGGGCGGTGCGGCCGGCGGCGGCTACGCCCAGGTGGTGCCGATGGACGAGATCAACCTGCACTTCACCGGGGACTTCCACGCCATCACCTCGGCGCACAACCTGCTCTCCGCGATGCTGGACAACCACCTGCACCAAGGGAACGCGCTCAATATCGATCCGCGCCGCATCACCTGGCCGCGAACGATGGACATGAACGACCGGTCGCTCCGCTCGATCGTGATCAGCCTCGGCGGCATCAACGCCGGCCCGGTGCGGGAGGATCGCTTCGTCATCGTGCCCGGCAGCGAGATCATGGCCATCCTGGCCCTCGCGAGCGACCTGAGCGATCTGGAGGCCCGGATCAGCCGCATCATC
>DASSYY010000259.1:0-8180 GCA_035703025.1 Gemmatimonadales bacterium
CGCCGAGCTCGAGCCACCGGTGCCCGTAGGTCCCGAAGTTCAGCAGCAGGGTCACGTCGATGAACAGATAGACCACGGCGGCCCCGAGACCGATGCCCGCCGCACCCGCGATCCCCTCGATGGTGCGAGGCCGGGTCCACAGGCCCGGCAGGAACGCGACGGCGAACAGGCCGGCGGCCACGATGACCGCGAGCACGGCCGTCTGCAGGACGCCGTTGGGGAGGAACCGCGAGACGAGCGAGATGACCAGCACGAGGACCGACTCGAGCAGTCCGAGCTTCACCGAGCCGCGCACGATCGCGGGAATGTCCGTCAGGTCGTGGTCCGCGCGCAGTTCCACCGCCGAGTGCATGCCGTCTCCGGGAGGGTGAGGAAGTGCCGAAGTATACGCAGCCGTCGCGGGCCGGGCCAAGGGGCCGCTCAGGTGCCCCACGCCAGCACGACCATCACATCGGTGACGGCCCAGGCCCCGAGGGCCCGATACATCCCGCGCTGGTGGTCCGCCGGGGAGCGCCGCGCGTGATCGAGGCGCCACGGGATCAGCACCCAGGCCCACGCGGCAAGCGCTATGCCGAGCCCGGCCCAGCGCCAGACGTCTCCCGCGCCGGCCCGCCAGCCGGCCCGCACACCCGCCGCGGCGAACAGTGCGAAGGCCAGCGCCGCGGCCACGAGCGCCGCATCGAGGCTTCGCCGGACGCCGAGCACGCAGGCGAGCGTGCGGTCGCCACGGCGG
Source organism: Gemmatimonadales bacterium (assembly GCA_035703025.1). Classification (GTDB taxonomy): domain Bacteria; phylum Gemmatimonadota; class Gemmatimonadetes; order Gemmatimonadales; family GWC2-71-9; genus CAVVWJ01. The sequence goes on from DASSYY010000259.1 coordinate 734, forward strand.
GTGTCCTCGTCGAGCTGGTAGAGCTGGGTGAGCGGGTAGAGGGCCGCGAACAGCGGGCAGAAGGCGAGCAGCACCAGCCCTCGTGCCAGGTCGATCGGCAGGCCGGTCGCCGTCCAGCCGGCCAGCGGCGTGAGCGTCCCGAACCCCCACATGTTGATGATCCAGTCGGCGCCGGCCACGGCCTTGAGGCGAAGCGGCGGCACCGAGTAGGCCAGCGACAGGATGAAGCACACGGCGTAGGCCATCGGGTACGGCGCGGCGAGCCGGAAGGCCAGGAGCTGGCCGATGCCCATGAGGCCGATGCTGAAGGCGGCGAGGTACCGGGGCGGGGCCGGCGGACGCCGGAGATAGGCGACGTCGCCCTCGTCGCGATCGAAGGCACTGTTGAGGGCCAGCGTGCCGCCGTTGAGACAGACGACCCAGAGCCCCAGGCCGAGCAGCGCCGGCCGGAGCAGCACGCCCTCGGCCGCGCCCGCGAGCCCGACGGCCAGCAGGTAGCCGACCGCCGTGTGAGCGGCCATGATCGGCCACTCGGCCGGGCGAAGGTGGAGCAGGTAGTCGAGCCGGGCGCCGAGGAGGCGGTAGCCTGCCTCCCGCATCGAGCTCACCAGACGAGCCCGAGATGGCCGGCGGCCAGCCGGAGCCCGCGAAGGGTGAGGTCGGGGTCGGTTTCCTCGATCGAGCTGGTGAGCGGGGCGACGACGGGGGCCAGCCCGCCGGTCGCCACCACCTTGGGCCGCCGTCCGCCGGGCCATTCCTGCCGGATGCGCCGCACGATCCCGTCGACCGCCTCGGCGGTGCCGTACAGCACGCCGGCCTGGATGCACTCCTCGGTGCGCCGGCCGATCACCCGATCCGGCGCGCGCAGCTCGGTCGCCGGCAGCTTGGCGGTGCGCTGGGTGAGCTGGTCGGCGGCGGTCCGAAGGCCGGGCATGATCACCCCGCCGAGAAAGCGGCCTTCGGCGGTCACGCAATCGAACGTCGTCGCGGTGCCGAAGTCGACCACGATGGTGTCCATCCGATAGAGCTCGACGGCAGCGAGCGCGTTGACGATCCGGTCGGCGCCGACGCTGAGCGGCTCGTCCACGTCGAGCTCCACGGGGAGCGGCGACCGCGCATCGATCTGGACCCCGGTGCACCCCGTGGCGCGCGCGATGCCCGCCACCAGCGCCTGGGTGACCCCCGGCGCCACCGAGGCGAGACACACGGCGCGCACCTCGTTGGGCGAGTGGCCCGCGCCGAGGATGAACCCGCTGACGGCGCTGCCCCACTCGTCGGGCGTCCGGCCGGGGTTCGTGGTCATGCGCCAATGCGCGCCGAGCTCGGCGCCCCGGAACAGGCCGGTCGTGATCTCGGTGTTGCCGATGTCGAGCGTCAGGAGCATGGTCGAAGATCCGCCGTGGCTGAGGTCCCCGCCAGGGCGACGGTGCCGCTGCGCACCGTCGTGAGCGTGCCGTCCGGCCCCCGCACCAGCAGTCCGCCATCCGGCGCCAGGCCCTCGGCCGTACCCGGGAGGGGCCCCGCGAGCGCCCGCCCCTTGAGCCAGTCGCGGCGCTCGAACCGGGCCCGCTCCCCGGGCTCGAGCGGACCGGCCGCCGCGTCTACGCGCCGGATGGCCTCCACCACGGGGACGACGAGCGCCTCCGCCGTGAGCCCGGGCAGTACCGACGCGAGATGGGTGGCCGAGTGCCCCAGCATCGGCGGCGGCTCGTTGGCGACGTTGAGGCCGAGCCCGATGACCACCCACGCCGGCGTGGCGCCCTGCCAGCGCGCCTCGCACAGGATCCCGCCGCACTTGCGGTCCTCGAGCATGAGGTCATTGGGCCACTTGAGAGCGACCCGCCTGCCGGCGCCCAGCCCGTCGAGTACCTCGGCCACGGCCAAACCGACACGAAGGCTCAGCACGTCGAGCGCTGCCGCCCGCGGCCGAGCGAGGACACTGAGCCAGAGCCCGCCCGGGGGGGACGACCAATCGCGCCCGCGCGACCCCCGCCCCGAATCCTGCACCTCCGCCACCACGGCGGTGCCGGCGGGGGCGCCGGCCTCGGCCAGCGCATGAAGCGCGTCCATGGTGGACGAGGTGCTCGCGAGCCGGACGATCGAGGGGCCGGCGGGCATCAGCGCAGGAGCAGCAGGAGGAGGACGCCGAACGCGATTCGATACCACGCGAAGGCCGTGAAGCTGTGGCGGGAGACATAGCCGAGGAACGCCCGGACCACGATCAGCGCCGAGACGAACGCCACCACGAAGCCCACGGCGAACGCCGGCGCATCCGCCAAGCTGAGCGCGTCGCGGCTCTTGAGCAGGTCGTAGCAGGTGGCCGCCACCATCACCGGAATCGAGAGGAAGAACGAGAACTCCGTCGCCGCCCGGCGCGACAGCCCCAGGGCGTAGCCGCCCATGATCGTGGCGCCGGACCGGGAGGTCCCCGGTACCAGCGACAGCACCTGCGCGAGCCCGATCCCCAGGGCGGTCGGGGGCTGGAGATCACTCACCAGGGCGACGCGTTCGCGTGGCCGGATCCGCTCGATCAACAGGATCAGCAGCCCGCCGACGATCAGCGCGCCTGCCACCACGATCGGGGTGAACAGCCGGGCCTTGATCCAGTCATGCGCCAGGAAGCCCACGATGGCGGCGGGCAGGAACGCCACGATCAGGTTGAACAGGAACCGCCGGCTGGCCGGCTCGGTCCGGGCCGCGAGCACCGCGTGTGCCAGCCGCTCCCGGTAGAGCCAGACGATCGCGAGGATGGCGCCGAGCTGGATGAAGATGTCGAACGTCTTGGCCGCTTCTCCCGTCTCGCCGAGCCAGTGGCTGGCGAGGATCAGGTGGCCGGTGGACGAGACGGGAATGAATTCGGTCACGCCCTCGAGCAGTCCGAGCAGCGCGGCCTTGAGCAGGGCCTCACCGGCCATCGACGGCGCTCACCTTGGGGCCCTGCCGCAGGACCTCCTCGTACAGCTGCTCGTACATCGGGACGATGCGATCGGTGGAGAACTCCTGCGCCTTGCCGATCGCGGCTTCGCGCATCGCCGCATAGCGCCGGGGATCGCGCAGCAGCTCGACCGCGCGCCGGCCCATCGCCTCGACCGAGCCCACCGGCTCGAGGATGCCGGTGACGCCGTCGTCCACCACCTCGGGGATGCCCCCCGCGCGGGTCGCGACGACCGGCGAGCCGCAGGCCATCGCCTCGAGCGCCGCGAGGCCGAACGACTCGGTCTGCGACGGCAGCAGGAAGAGATCGGTGGACTGGAGCAGCGAGGCCACCGAGTCGAGCCGGCCGAGAAAGCGGACGTCGGCGGTGACGCCGAGCTCGCGGGCCTCGTGCTCGGCGTCCACCCGGTCGGGACCGTCTCCCACCATGATCAGCGTGGCGGGCATGGCCCGCCGGATCCGGGCGAACACCCGCACGACGTCCTTCACCCGCTTCACCTCCCGGAAGTTGGACACGTGCGTGATCACCTTGCTGCCCTCGGGGGCCAGGCTCGTCCGCGCGCCCGGATCGGCCGGCCGGTACTCGTCCAGGTTGACGAAGTTGGGAATCACCCGCACGTCGCAGCTCACGCAGCCGAACGCGCGATAGGTCTCGTCGCGCAGGTAGGCGGAGACGGCGGTCACCTCGTCGCTCTGCTCGATCGAGAACTTGGTGATCCCGTAGAAGCTCGACTCCTGGCCCACGAGCGTGATGTCGGTGCCGTGGAGCGTGGTGATGACCTTGAGGTCCTGCTCGCCCTTGAGCATCTCGCGCGCCAGATACGCCGTCGTCGCGTGGGGAATGGCGTAGTGCACGTGGAGCACCTCGAGCCCTTCGCGCAGCACCACCTCGTGCTGCTTGGACGCGAGCGCCAGGGTGTAGGGAAAGTGGTCGAACAGCGGATAGCGGCCCATCCGGGTCTCGACCTGGTGGAAGTAGATCCGCTCGGTATACCCGCGCAGCCGGAAGGGGGAGTCGTAGGTGATGAAGTGCACCTCGTGCCCCCGGCGCGCGAGGTCGATGCCCAGCTCCGTGGCCACCGCGCCGGAGCCGCCGTAGGTGGGATAGCAGGTGATGCCGATCTTCATGTGCCTCTCTCCCAGGCTTCGGCGATCTCGGCGGCGAGCCGCTCGGGCGGCCGCGTCGCGTCGAGGGTGAGCACCGCCCCGTCGAGTTGATGGCGGAACCAGGTCTGCTGCCGCTTGGCGTACTGTCGCGTGCTCACGGTGATGGCCTCCGCCACCGACTCGCGCGGCCGGCGGCCGTGCAGGTACTCGACCGCCTCCCGGATGCCGATGCCGTCGAGTCCCGGCGCCTGCGGCGCGTGACCCTCCGCGAGCACCGAGGCGACCTCCTCGATCAGTCCGCGGCGCATCATCTCCTCCGCCCGGCGTGCGATCCGCTGGTGCAGCACCGGACGGGGCACCGTGAGCACAATGTACCACGGGTCGAGGACGCCCCGCGCGCGTGCCTCCTGCTGCCACCACGAGAGCGGGTGGCCGGAGAGGAGGGCCACCTCGATCGCGCGGGCGGCCCGCTGCCGGCCGCCGCCCCGGAAGCCGGGATCCAGCCGGCCGGCCCAGCGAAGGAGCTCGAGATCCTCCAGCCGGGCGGTGAAGGCGTCGAGCGACCGGCGTCGCGCCGGGTCGAGCGCCGGCTCGCGAAAGAGCCCTTCGGCCAGCGCCCGGACGTAGAGGCCCGTGCCGCCCACCACGACCGGCATCCGCCCGCGTCCCCGAACGTCCGCCAGCCACCCTTCGGCGTCGCGGGCGAAGTGGCCGGCGCTGTAGCGCGAGCCGGGATCGACCAGATCGAGCCCGTGGTGCCGCACCCGCGCCTGCTCCTTCCGCGTCGGCTTCGCCGTCCCGATGTCGAGCCGGCGATACACCTGACGGGAATCCGCCGAGAGGATCTCCAGCGGCCAGTGCGTGGCCAGCGCAAGGCCGACTGCCGTCTTGCCCACGGCAGTCGGCCCGACGATCACCGGGACCCTACCGCCGCCCAAACCGGCGCTCCAGCTCCTCGCGCGGCAGCTGCACGATGGTCGACCGGCCATGCACGTCGTGCGGCGGGAGATCGGTGGCGAACAGCCGGAGCAGCAGCTCGCGCATCTCGCGCTGGTCGAGGCGGGTGCCGCCCTTCACCGCGGCCCGGCAGGCGTAGGTGGCCGCGAACCGCTCGAGCCGGTTGGCCCAGCCGCCGAACCGGCCGCGGGCGAGATCGGCCACCAGCTCGCGGAAGCAGGCGCCGGCGTCGAACCGCGGATGCGGCGACGGCACGGCGTGCAGCACCACGGCCCGCCCGCCGAACGCCTCCGCCTCGAAACCCACACGTCGGAGCTCCTCGCCGTGGTGGTCGACCGCGTCCAGTTCCTCATCGGTGAGCTCGAGGGTCAGCGGCAGCAGGAGCCGTTGCGCCGGGGCGTCCGCGCCGGTGAGCTGCCCCATCACCGCCTCGAACAGGACGCGTTCGTGTGCCGAGTGCTGGTCCACGATCACCAGGCCTTCGGGCATCTCGTACAGGATGTAGGTGTCGAACAGCTGCAGCAGCGGCGCCTGGAACCCGAGCGGCTCCGGTGCCGGGACCGGGCCCTCGCCGGCCGGGCCGTCGCTCGCGGCGAACAACTCGTCGATCGCCGACGGCGGCAGGCGATCGGAGGCAGGCATCGCGGGCAGCGGGCGCCAATCCCCCACCGGCGCCGCGGCCACGAGCGCGCCCAGAGCATGCCGGACGCCCTCCTCCACGACGCGCTCGACGCCGATCCGGTCGCGGAAGCGGACCTCGAGCTTGGCGGGATGGACATTCACGTCGACGTCCTCGGCCGCGGCCTCGACCCGGAGGTACACCGAGGGCCGGTCGCCGGGATGGATCGCGGAGCGATATCCTGCCTCGGCTGCGCGCACGAGGAACGGGTCCTTGAATGGGCGCCCATTGACGAACAGCTGGGCACGCCGGCCGGTGGGCTGGGCGTCGCCGGGTCGCTGCACGAACCCGCCGACCCGGAAGGCGCCCGCGGCGTAGTCCACCGGGATGAGCGTCCCGGCGAGCTCGCGGCCCCAGACGGACGCCAGGCGCTCCTCGGGTGCCTGCCCCGGCGGCACCGAGAGCCGCACCGTGCCGTCCACCTCGAGCTCGAACCCGACGTCGGGATGCGCCAGCGCCAGCGTGGCGAGCGACTCCTGGGCGGCGCGGGTCTCGCTGGCGGCCGAGCGCAGGAATTTCCGGCGCGCCGGCGTGTTGAAGAACAGGGCCCGAACCGTGATTGTCGTGCCCCGCTGGCGCACGGCGTCCGCGACCCGGTCGAGCCGACCGCCGGTGACGCTCAGCTCGGTGCCGGTCTCACCGTCGTTGGTCGCCAGGCTGAAGCGCGACACCGACGCGATCGCCGGCAGCGCCTCCCCGCGGAAGCCGAAGGTCGCGACGCCGACGAGGTCGGCGGCGCTCCGGACCTTGCTCGTCGCGTGCCGGTCCAGCGCGAGCACCGCGTCCTCGCGCCCCATGCCGCTGCCGTCGTCACTCACCTGGATCAGGGTCTTGCCACCGTTCTCGAGCGTCACCCGGACCTGGCGGGCCTCGGCGTCGAGCGCGTTCTCGACCAGCTCCTTCACCACGGAGGCGGGCCGCTCGACGACCTCGCCCGCGGCGATCTGGTCGGCGACGGCGTCGGGCAGGATGGCGATGCGGCGCGTCATGGCGGCAATCTATCCGCCGATCGCGGCCACCGCCGCGTCGGGCAGCCACCCCTCGCGTCCGTCCGGCGCGCGGACGAGCACCCACCCTGGCGCCCGCCGGACGAGGCGCACGGCGCTGGCCCCATCCACCGGAGACACCGTCGGTGCGCGCCCATGTGGGCTGAGGCGGAGCGTGGCGGCATCGAGCACGATCGCGAGCGGCATTCGGTACCAGGCGCGCAGGCCCAGCCCGCCGAGCACCGCCGCTCCGGCGAAGACGAGCAGCACGAGCCACCGCTCGCGCAGGCGCGGGCGGACCAGCCAGCCGAGCCACCCGAGCAGCCATGCGACCGCGCCGCACAGGAGCAGCTCGTCGGGCGTGACCGGCGGCGACCAGGTCCAGCGCGCCGAGGTGACGTCGGCCGGCGGCGTGAGCTCGAGGGCGCGGCGCACGGCCGGGTCCCGCGGCGCGAGGCGCCGTGCCCTGAGCCATGCTGCCTCGGCGCGCCCCGACGCCCCCAGGCGATAGTACGCGGCGCCGAGATTGTACCAATGCTCCGCGACCGCGGGCTCTTCGACGATGCGCCGCGCGAACCCGTCGGCCGCGGCCCGGAGCGCTCCGCTCTCGTACAGGTCCTCCGGTGCCGGGTTCTGGGCCGCCAGGCGGGCGGCGGCGACGACGGCGAGCAGCCCGAGGACGATGGCGCTGCGCCCGCGCCAGCTGCGGAGCGAGCCCCCAAGCCGCCGCGCGACCTCGTGGGCCTCCGCGGCGAGGCTCGCGTCGTCGCCGGCCGGCCCCGCC
>DASSYY010000368.1:0-3070 GCA_035703025.1 Gemmatimonadales bacterium
ACGGCGTTTCCGGGCTCCCGCATCCGCGCGAATGGTGCGCCGTGATCGGTCGGTGACTGCTACCGTATCTCCTGTGCATTGGGATCTGCTGTCAGTCGCGGCGGCCTGGCCGTGTAAGGCGGCTTGGCGCCCTTGTGGGGAGAGCGGCGTAGGAGGGCGGAGCCACCCAGGCGCGGAGCCATCAAGGTCGCAACGGCGAGGGTCGGGCCACGATGGCTGGGCCACGAGGCCCTGGCGCACTGCGAGTGAGGCCGGGCGACGAGTCGTCCTCACCGGCACAGTGGCGGCCAATATCTAAGTGACGCAAAATCAGTCACAGCTGAAGTATTGATTCGGCGGGTATTCGGTATTAGGTTGTTCCGCAGCTACCACGGTGTAGCAAAATCAGCCACAACAATACGCAGAGGATCCAATGGCCGCAGAAGAGACCCGGCTCGAAGCCGACCGCCGGAAGGCCCTCGGGCTCGCCATCTCCCAGATCGAGAAGCAGCTCGGCAAGGGCTCCATCATGCGGATGGGCAGCGAGTCGGCCCGGGTAAAGGTGGCCGCCATCCCCACCGGCGCCATCAACCTCGACGCCGCCACCGGCATCGGCGGCATTCCCCGCGGCCGGATCACCGAGATCTACGGCCCCGAATCGAGCGGCAAGACCACGCTCACCCTGCACCTCGCGGCCAACGTGCAGAAGGCGGGCGGCGTCGCCGCCTACGTCGACGCGGAGCACGCGCTCGACATCGAGTACGCCAAGAAGCTGGGGGTCAACATCGAGGACCTCCTGGTCTCGCAGCCCGATACCGGCGAGCAGGCGCTCGAGATCGTCGAGATCCTGGTGCGCTCGGGCGCGGTGGACATCGTCGTCATCGACTCGGTCGCGGCGCTCGTGCCCAAGGCCGAAATCGAGGGCGAGATGGGCGACAGCCACGTCGGCCTCCAGGCCCGGCTCATGAGCCAGGCGCTCCGGAAGCTCGCCGGCGCCATCAACCGCTCCAACTGCGCCGTGGTCTTCATCAACCAGCTGCGCGAGAAGATCGGCGTGATGTTCGGCAACCCCGAGACCACCACCGGCGGCAAGGCGCTCAAGTTCTACGCTTCGCTCCGGCTCGACATCCGCCGCATCGGGCCGGTCAAGGAGCGCGAGACGGTCATCGGCAACCACGTGCGCGTGAAGGTGGTCAAGAACAAGGTCGCGCCGCCGTTCCGCCAGGCCGAATTCGACGTGATGTTCGACGAGGGTATCAGCCACACCTCGCTCCTGGTGGACCTCGCCTCCGAGGCCGGGATCATCCAGAAGTCGGGCGCCTGGTACTCCTACGGCGACCAGCGCATCGGCCAGGGCCGCGAGAACGCCAAGCTGTTCCTGCGCGACAATCCGCCGCTCATGGCCGAGGTCGAGGTCAAGGTGAAGGAGCTCCTCGGCATGCACGCCGCCGTGGGCGCCGGCGCCGCCGGGGGCGACGACGAGTGACCCTGCCCGTCCTCACGGCGCTGGAGCCGGACCCCCGCCGCCCCGGCACCCTCCGGGTGGAGGTCGACGGGACCCGCTTCGGCGCCGTGCCGGCGGAGCTGGCGAGCGCCGCGGGCCTCGCGGTGGGGCGCGCGGTGGACGCCGAGCTGCAGGAGCGGCTCACCGCGGCCGCCGACGCGGAGGGCGCGTTCCGCACCCTGCTGCGCGCGTTGGAGCGCCGCGCGTTCGCACGGACGGATCTGGCGCGCCGGCTGGTGCGGAAGGGCCATCCTCGTCCGGCCGTGGACGCCGCGCTCGACCGGGCGGACGCTCTCAGGCTGCTCGACGATGCCGAATTCGCCCGGAACTACGTGCAGACCCGGGCCTCACGCGGCCGCGGGCCTTCCCGACTCACCCGCGACCTGATGGCCATGGGCGTCGACCGCGCCCACATCGACCGCGCACTGGCGGCGGAGTGGCCGGAAGGGACCGACCGCTCCGGGATGCCGCTCGCCCTCGCCACCAAGCGTGCCCAGCAGCTCGACCACCTTCCGAAGGCCGTCAAGCGCCGGCGCGTGCTGGCCTACCTGGCCCGGCGCGGCTTCGCGGGCCGCGACATCTCCGACCTGGTCGCCCGGGTCGTCGGCTGACCACGAGCCTCCCCGCGTCGGTTCGTCGTTGTCGCTTGGGACATTGACGGTCCGCGCCTCCCGGCGCATGATAGGCCCATCCCCTCAGACAGCCCGACCTCCGCCAGACAGGAGGATCCCGTGTCGGCCACCACGTCGCTCATCATCAACGGACGCCGTCGGACGGTTACCGCCGACCCGGAGATGCCTCTCCTCTGGGTCTTGCGGGACGTCATGGGCCTGACGGGCACCAAGTTCGGATGCGGCATCGCCCAGTGCGGCGCCTGCACGGTCCATCTCGAGGGTGCCGCGGTCCGCTCGTGCTCCGTGCCGCTCTCGGCCGCCGCCGGCAAGCACGTGACGACCATCGAAGGACTCTCTCCGAGCCGGACGCACGCGCTCCAAGCGGCCTGGCTCGAGCTCGACGTGCCGCAATGCGGCTACTGCCAGTCCGGACAGCTCATGTCGGCGGCGGCGCTGCTCGCGCGCACACCGTCGCCCACCGACGCGGACATCGACGCTGCCATGGACGGGAACATCTGCCGCTGCGGCACCTACCAGCGCATTCGGGCCGCGATTCACCGCGCGGCCGGGGAGGCCTGAGATGAGCGCCGACGTCACCCGTCGCGAGTTCGTGAAGGCCGGCGCCGCCCTCTCGGGCCTGGTCGTCGTCCTGCAGCTCCCCGCCTACGCCCGGACGGCGGTAGCCGCCCTCGCCCGCGTAGGTCCGGCGCTCAGTCCGGCCGCGTTCCTCCAGATCGCCCCCGACGGCACGATCACCTTCTGGGTCTCGAAGTGCGAGATGGGGCAGGGCGTCCGCTCAGCGCTCCCGATGATCGTGGCCGAAGAGCTCGATGTTGCGCCGGAGACCATCCGGGTGGAGCAGGCCAGCGCCGATCCCAAGTACGGTGATCAGGCCACCGGCGGCAGCTCGAGCATCAGCAGTCTGTGGCAGCCACTTCGCAAGGCAGGCGCTCAGGCGCGTGCGATGCTGATT
>DASSYY010000172.1:0-2458 GCA_035703025.1 Gemmatimonadales bacterium
GTAGCAGCGCTAAGCGATGTCCGGTGTCGCTTCGGGTCGCCTGGGGCACTCCACTCTCCCTCCCTTGAAGCCCATGCTCGCCCTCGCCCGACGCTATCGACCCAAGCAGTTCGCTGACCTGCTGGTACAGGACCACGTCGCCGCCGTCCTCCGCGGAGCCGTTGCGCGCGGCCGCGTGGGGCACGGGTACCTGCTGACCGGTCCGCGCGGGGTAGGAAAGACCACCGCCGCCCGGATTCTCGCGATGGCCCTCAACTGCCCCAATCGCCACGACAGTGGCGATCCCTGCGGCGAATGCGAGAGCTGCCTCCGCATCTGGAACGGCTCCACCAGCCTCGACGTGGTCGAGATCGACGCCGCGAGCAACCGCGGCGTGGACGACGCGCGGGAGTTGCGGGAACGCGCCATGTACGCGGCCTCGCAGGCAGGCCACCACAAGGTCTACATCGTGGACGAGGCCCACATGCTGACCCGTGAGGCCTGGAACGCGTTGCTCAAGATCCTGGAGGAGCCGCCGCCGGGTGTGGTGTTCGTGTTCGCCACGACTGAGCCGCAGAAGATCGCGGCCACCGCCGCGCCGGTGCTCTCGCGACTGCAGCGATTCGACTTCCGGCGGATCGGCCCCGCCGCCATCCGCGCACGCCTGCGGCAAGTGCTCGACGCCGAAGGCATCGCCGCGGACGAGGATGCCCTGACCCTGATCGCGCGCCACGCGGACGGCGGCATGCGCGACGCGCTTTCGGTGCTCGACCAGTGCCTGAGCTTCGGCGACGGCGCGGTGACCGTTGGCCGGGTGCGGGAGGTGCTCGGGCTGGTCGAGGATGAGCTCTACGCCGAGGTACTCGGCCTGGTGGCGGACCAGCGCCCGGAGGGCGTGTTCCCACTGGTGGATCGCCTGGTGGACGCGGGAGCGGACCTGACCGAGTTCATCGGCGGCGTCGGTGAGTTGCTCCGCGCGCTCCTGATGCTGCAGCTGGGCACCGCGCCTGAAGGCGTGACCGAGGCCGTGCGCCAGGGGCTCGAGCGCTACCGGGACCGCCTGGAACCCGGGGACGTGGTGCGGATGTTGCGCCTGCTGACGGAGAGCGAGCCCCAGGTTCGCCGGATCGCCAACCCGCGGCTGACGGTCGAGACGCTCCTGCTCCGGTGGGCGATGATGGATCGGACGGTGGACTTGCAGGAGGTGCTCCAGGGCCGCGAGAGGCCCGGGCGCCCCGCGCCGGGGGCCGGTGGGGCCCCGGCGCCGTCGCGGGCTGCCCCGGCGGCCGGTGGGCAGTCTCCCCCGGACACTCGCATCCTGCGCGACGCGGCGGCCCCCTCGGGATCGGCCGTGCCGGCCTCGCCCGCCGTGGGGCAGGCACCCGCCGGGATCGGGGAGGCCTGGCCCGACATCGTCGCCGAAGTGCGCAGCCGGACTCGCTTCCTGGGAGAGGCGCTGGCCGGTACCAGGCCCGGAACGGTCGAAGGCTCCACGTTGCCACTGGTGCTGGCCGAGTCGAACCCGCTGTTCGCCGAACGCATTCAGGCGGAAGCGGCCGCCGTCGAGGAGGTCGTGCGGCGCCACACGGGCCAGACGCTGCGCATTCGGGTGACGGTCGGCGAAGACCAGGAATCAGTGGCGGCGCCCCGGCCCCGCGCGATCACCGAATCGTCGCTCCGGGCCGACCGGCTGCGCTCGTTTCGGGCGAAGGATCCGGCCCTCGACACCGCGGCCGATGCGTTAGATTTGGAGATCGTCGACTGACCGTCGCTGTACACGCTTCTACCCCTCTACAGCATTGGCGCCAATGGCAGGACTACCGGAAGGCATGGCGGATCTTCAGCAGCTCTTTCAGCTCGGCCAGCAGATGCAGGGCCGACTTCAGCAGTTGCAGTCCGAGCTGGCCAGTCGGACCATCGAGACGTCGTCGGGCGGCGGCCTGGTCCGGGTGGCCGCCGACGGCCGCGGGATGGTCCGCTCGGTCGAGATCGACCCCGCCGTATTCCAGAAGCACGATGCGGAGTTCCTGGGCGATCTGGTCCTGGCGGCCGTGGCCGAGGCGCAGCGGCGTGCAGGCGAGCTGCTCCAGGCCGAGATGCGGAAGGTTCCGTCGCTGCCGTTCACGCCGCCCTTCTGACCGGTGAGTGCCATCGACGAGCTGATCACCGAGCTGGCCAGACTGCCCGGCATCGGCCGAAAGACCGCGCAGCGCCTCACCTTTCACCTGCTGCAGCAACCCCCCGAGATCATCGGGCGGCTGGCCGCGGCGCTCGTCGCGGTGGCGGAGCGGGTGCGTCCCTGCCGGGAGTGCGGCAACCTGACGGAAGACCAGCCTTGCGCCATCTGCGCCGATCCTCGGCGCGACGGCACGGTGCTGTGCGTGGTCGAAGACGCATCCGCCGTCGCGCTGGTGGACCGCGCGACCGATTTCAAGGGCCGCTACCACGTGCTCGGCGGTCGTCTTTCGCCGCTCGACGG
>DASSYY010000241.1:0-13162 GCA_035703025.1 Gemmatimonadales bacterium
GGGCCAAGCCGGGCATCACCGGCCTGGCCCAGATCAACCACCACTACGACCGCTCGATCGACGACGTGCGCACCAAGGTCAGCTACGACCTCGAGTACATCCGCCGCCAGAGCCTGCGTGAAGACCTGCGCATCATGCTCAGGACCATCCCCGTCATCCTCCTCCGCCGCGGCGGGTGGTGATCGGCCCAGGCGCGCTGGCTCCCAGCCTGTGGCAGGTAAGCATCACCATCGCGCAAACAGCAACCTGGCCCGCCGGGACCGCCGCCGGTAGCAAGCGGCTAAACCATCATAAATCATAGGCTTATGTTGCCGTGTCGCCCCGGCCGATCGCGGAACGGGCATTGCTGGAAGCCGGGTGTCCGGGCGGGTATTATTGGTGCCTGAGGCGGACCCCCAGAGACGAGTGCCGATGCCCGAGCTGTCAGTAGTCGCGCCGCTCTACAACGAGTCGGAGAACGTGTCCCCGCTCGTCGCCTGGATCCTCGAGGCGCTCGCCACCTATCCGGCCAGCTTCGAGATCATCCTGGTTGACGACGGCAGCCGCGACGACACCTGGGCGCGGATCGCCGAGGCGGCGGCGGCCAACCCGCACGTCCACGGCCTGCGCCTGGGCCGCAACGTCGGCCAGACCGCAGCCATGATGGCGGGCTTTGACCACGCCCAAGGGCGGGTCGTGGTGAGCCTCGACGGCGACCTGCAGAACGATCCGCGCGACATCCCGATGCTGGTGGCCAAGCTCGACGAGGGGTTCGACCTGGTCTGCGGCTGGCGGCAGCAGCGGCAGGACAAGCTGATCCTGCGGAAGGTGCCGTCGTGGGTGGCCAACCGCATCATCCGGCGCCTGACCGGCGTCGCGATCACCGACAACGGCTGCTCGCTCAAGGCCTACCGGCGCGACCTGCTCGACCGGATCACGCTCTACGCCGAGCAGCATCGCTTCATCCCCGCGCTCTCGGCCAGTGTCGGCGCGCGGATCACCGAGCTGCCCGTGCGGCACCACGCCCGCCGCTTCGGCCAGAGCAAGTACGGTATCAGCCGGACGGTGAAGGTGCTGGTCGACCTGATCACCCTGAAGATGATCACGACGTTCCGATCCCGTCCGCTGGTGGGATTCGCCCTCGCCTCGACGCCGCTGGTCGCGCTGTCGGTGGCGTTCGCCGCCATGTGGGTCTATGCGGCCACCAACTTCGGGCCGGCCAAGGCCAATGCGCTCGTCTTCCCCGGCGCCGCGCTCCTGTGGATCGGCGCCGCCTTCTACCTCGCCATGCTCGGGCTCGTCGCCGAGGTGGCGCTCAGTAGCGAGCGCGAAAGCGCACGCGACATTCCCACCGCGTGGGAGGTGCGTTGATCATGTCCGCCGAAGGAGCCCTCATGGAGCCGAATGTCGAGCGTTCGAATGCGTCCGGACGCGCCGACCTGCGGCTCGTCTCCGTGATCGTCCCGGTGGTGGAGCGGGCGGACGACCTGACGCTGCTCTACCACGCCTTTGCCCGGGAGCTCGAGCGGCGGGGCGAGGAGCACGAGTTCCTCTTCGTCTTCGACGGCGGCTTCACCGTCCCGCCCGAGCTGGCGGCCCTGAGCCGGGAGCACGAGTCGGTCCGCCTGCTGTCGTTCGCGCGGACGTTCGGCGAGACGGCGGCGCTGCGCCTCGGCATCGAGCGGAGCCGCGGCGACGTGATCATCACGCTCCCGGCCTATTTCCAGGTCCAGGCCGAGGGCATCGGCCCGCTGCTGGACGCGCTCCAGGGAGGCGCCGACCTGGTGGTCGCCAGCCGCTCCCCGCGCATGGACAGCTGGCTCAACCGGCTGCAGTCGCGGGCCTTCCACTGGATGCTGGGGAGCGTGACCGACCGCAAGTTCCACGACATCGCGTGCGGCGTCCGGGTCATGCGCCGCTCGACCGCGGAAGCGCTGCCGCTGTATGGCGACCTGCACCGGTTCATCCCGGCCCTCGCGCTGCGGGAAGGCTATCGGGTCGACGAAGTGCCGGTCCCCCAGCACCCCGGCGACCGGCGCATGCGGGTCTACGGCCCGGGCATCTACCTCCGGCGGTTGCTGGACGTCGCCGCGTTCTTCTTCCTCGCCAAGTTCACCGAGAAGCCGCTCCGGTTCTTCGGGCTCGTTGGCTCGGTGTGCTTCGGGCTGGGCGCGATCACCAGTCTGGTGCTGCTCGTCGAGCGCATCGGCGGGCAGGCCATTGCCAACCGGCCCCTGCTGCTGCTCGCGGTCCTGCTGGTGGTGCTCGGCGTCCAGCTCATGGGGCTGGGTCTGGTGGGAGAGATCATCGTGCACCTGCGTTCGCCACACCGCCGCGCGTACCGCGTGCGCGAGCGGGTCTGAGGAGCCGGACCCTCCGCGCCCCGCGCTGCTCCGCCCGGCGGGGCGGCGACGCTCGGTGGTGAGTGCCCAGGCACCCATGATTCGCGATCTGCGCCGCCTGGCCGGCGCGACCCACGATCTGATCGTGGTGGGCGGAGGACTCCACGGGGCCTGCATCGCGTGGGACGCCAGTCTCCGCGGCCTCCGCGTGGCGCTGATCGAGCGCGACGACTTCGGCGCCGCCACCTCCGGCAACAGCCTGCGGATCGTTCACGGCGGCCTCCGCTACCTGGCGCGCGGCGATCTCCGCCGGATGCGCGAATCGATCCGCGAGCGCTCGACCCTCCTCCGCATTGCCCCCACGCTGGTCCAGCCGCTTCCCGTACTCGTGCCTACGTCGGGCATGGGCACCCACGGCCGTGTCGCCATGGCTGCCGCGCTCCGCCTCAACGACGCCTTCTCGCACGACCGCAACCAGGGCCTCGACCCCGCGCATCGCCTGGCCGACGGCCGCCTGGTCCCCTTGGACGAATGCCGCAGCCTGTTTCCCGCCTTCCCCAGCGCCGGTGCGACTGGTGGCGCGCTCTGGCACGACGCCCGGCTGACGCACCCCGAGGGCCTCACGCTGGCGCTTCTGCGGTCCGCCGCCCAGCAAGGCGCGCTCGTGGCCAACCACTGCGCCATGGACCGGATCCTGACCGCCGGAGGCGCGATCGAGGGAGTGGCCGCAACCGACCGGTTGCAGGGGGGACGCGTCGAGATCCGCGGCCGCGCCGTGGTCGTGGCCGCGGGCCCGTGGACGCCGGCACTGTGCGGGGCGGAACCCTCGGGGGGGTCTTACGCCTTCGCGCTCAACCTGGAGCTCGGCCGGCGGCTCGCGGAGGTGGCCGTCGGCGTGCGGGCATTGACCGGGGCGGCCGACGACCCCGTCATCGGCGGACGCCGATTCCTCTTTCTCAACCCGCAGGGCCGGACCACGTTGCTCGGGACCTGGTACGCCCCCGCGGAGGGCCGGAGCGAGACGGAGCTCGTGGCGCTAGGCGGCGCCGCCCTGCTCGAGGAGGTTCGGGCCGCGTGCCCGGCGCTTGACCTCGACGGGGCCGATGTGGTCGGCTATCAATGGGGTTGGCTGCCTCTGAAGGCTGGGCGGGAGCCGGGACGTCCAACGGCCCTGGCCGACCGGCCACGTGTCATGGACCACGGAGAGGCGGGTGGGATACGCCGTATGTTCTCCGTCGAAGGCGTAAAATTCACGACAGCGCGTCGGGTGGCCGAACAGGTGACCGACCGGGTGGTGGCAGCTCTAGGGCGTCCTCCCGAGCGGTGCCGCACGGCCGAAATACTTCTCGACGCCGGCGAGGCGCTCGACGCCGGGCTCGAGGCGAGTGTGCGGCGTGCGATTCGAGAGGAGATGGCGGCACGCCTGCCGGACGTCCTCCGTCGGCTCGAACCCCGCCTTCGGGAGGACCAGGGCACCACGCTCGAGACGGTGGCCCGACTGGCCGCAGTCGAGCTCGGATGGACCGAGCACCGAAAGGAAGTGGAAATCCAAGCCTTGACCCGAGTCGCCGGGTCGCCCGGCTTCGCTCCGGAGCCGGCGGCGTGAAGATCCTCCTGCTGGCCCCGCACCCGTTCTTCCAGGCGCGGGGCACGCCGCTGGCCGTGCGCATGGTGCTCGACTTCCTGAGCGGCCGCGGCCATCACGTGGACGTCCTGACGCTGCACGAGGGTGAGGACGTCTCGATCCCGAATTGCCGGATCTACCGGATCCCGCCGATCCCCGGCGTCAGGGACGTCCGCCCGGGATTCTCGGCCAAGAAGGTGCTGTGTGACGCGGCGATGCTGGTGTCGTGTCTCCGGATGGTCCGGCGGACGCGGTACGACCTCATTCACGCGGTCGAGGAGTCGGCGTTCATCGCGGCGGCGGTCGGGGCGCTCTCGGGCGTACCGTACATCTACGACATGGACTCCTCGCTGGCCGAGCAGATGGTCGAGGCCTTTCCAAGGTTGCACTTCGTACTGCCGATGCTGCGGTATTGCGAATCGGTCGCCGTGCGGCGGAGCTTGGGCGTGTTGACCGTGTGCGCGGCACTCGAGGACGTAGCGCTGGGGCACGACCCGGACAAGCCGGTGGGCCGGGTCGAAGACAGCACCCTGCTGCCTCCGTCGACCGGGCGACGAACCAGCAACGGATATGCGCCGCTGCCCGAGGACGCCACCCGTCCGCTCGCGATGTACGTCGGCAACCTGGAGCGCTACCAGGGCATCGACCTGATGCTCGACGGGTTCCGCTACGCGCTCCAGCGGGTACCCGAGGCGAGCCTGGTGATCGTGGGCGGGCGTGACGAGGACATCCAGCGCTACCAGGGCGTCGCCGACCGGCTGGGAATCCAGTCGAAGGTACATTTCCTCGGGCCGCGCCCAGTGCGGGTGCTGCCCAGCCTGCTGCGGCAGGCCGACGTGCTCGTCTCCCCCCGCGTCAAGGGACTCAACACGCCGATGAAGATCTACTCGTACCTCGATTCCGGCACCGCCGTCCTGGCCACCCGCCTCCGCACCCACACCCAGGTCCTGGACGACCAGTCCGCCTATCTGGTGGACCCCGACCCGGAAGCCTTCGGCACGGGACTGGCTCGGCTGCTCAACGACCAGCCCCTGCGGCACCGGCTGGCCACCCACGCCAAGCAGTACGTCCAGGAGGAGTTCACGCCCGAGGCTGCCCGGCGGAAGCTCGCCACGTTCTACTCCGCCATGGAGGCGAAGGCCGCCGAGGCCAAGGCGTGAAGGACCTCTGGCGATCGCCCACGCTGCGGAGCGCCGCCGTCATGGGCGCCTCGGGCGTCGGGTTCTCGGGTGCCAACCTGATCCTGGCTCGGCGGCTGCCCGAGACCGAATACGCGCTCTTCACCTTGTTCCTCGCCCTCGTGAACCTCGGGTACGCCCTCGCGCCGGCGGGCATGGACACGTTCGTGGTCCGGCGGCCGGTGGAGTTCGGCCCGCGATTTCTCCGGAAGGTGCTGGGTGTGACGGGTCTGACTGGAGTGGTCTTCGGCGCGATCGGCTACTTCGGTTACGACCTGAGCCGCTCGGTCTCGCTGCTGCTGGCTCTCGCCACCGCCGCGGGCGGGGTCATGGCAGTCGCCGCGGCCCGATTCCAGGGCGAGCTCCGGTTCGGACTCAGTCTCGCGATCGCGCAGAGTCCCAACCTCGTCCTGATCGTAGCGGCGCTGCTGGTGGTGCTGGTCCGAGGCCAGGACGCCGGCCTCGCGGTCGGCATCTCGACGGCCGGCTTCGTGCTGGCTGCGTGGTACGGCTGGTCGATCCTGCTCCGCGAGCGACACGCGAAGCCGGAGCGCACGTGCGAGATCGCCTGGGGCGAGGCGGTCGCGTTCGCCGGGGTCAACGCCTCGGGCCTGCTCCTGGTACAGATGGACCGTCTCATCATCCCGCACGTGCGGCCGGTGGCGGACCTGGCGACGTTCGGCGTCCTGGCGGCGATCGTGGGCTCGCTGTTTCGTGTGCTCCAACAGGGTGTGGGCTACTCGCTGCTGCCGCGGCTCCGGGCGGCGAACGGAGTGACCGAGCAGCGCCGGCTCCTGGCTCACGAGGGCCGGCTGGTTGGCGTGATCGTGGTGCTCGGCTCCGCCTTCATCTGGGTGGTGACGCCACCGGTCGAGCGCTATCTGCTGGCCGGCAAGTACCACATGTCGACCGGCCTGATCGTCGCCGGCATCGTCGCCGGCGTCACCAAGATTCTCAACGCCTTCAGCAAGGCTTCCGTGTCCGCGCTTGCCACCCAGCGCGAGCTCGCGATGGTCAACTACCTCGGCTGGGCGTCGGTAGTGCTGGCGGTCGTTGCAGGACTGGCCGCGGGCACCTGGGGGCTCGCGGGCGTGATCTACGGCGTGGCGCTGGGCTGGCTCCTGCGCGCGATCGCGGCTTTCTATGTGACTTTCCGCCACCTGCGCCTGCCCGCCGCCGCGGTGCCCGCGCCCACGCCGGCGCCCTAGGGACCGAGCTGCCCGCCGATGTGACTGTCCACACGGCTCGGCCCGGCCTTCCGCCCCACTATGTCCACGTGAACACCGACCAATCCCTGCCCAGCCTCCGCCCCGAAGCCGTCGAGGGCCGCGCCGCCGACTGGGCCCTGGCGCTGTACGGCAAGTCGGTGCTCAAGCAGGCCAAGTTCCGCCGGATCGAGTCCCTGATCGACGACCCGGCGGGCCGGTGCAACCTGGACGTCGGCGCCGACAACGGGGTCATCAGCTACCTCCTCCGGCGGCGTGGCGGCGAGTGGCGGAGCGCCGACCTGGATCCGCGCGCCGTGGCCTCCATCCGCCAGCTCGTCGGCGAGGAAGTGTACCAGCTCGAGGGCGCGCGGACGCCGTTTCCCGACCGGACGTTCGACCAGGTCGTCATCGTCGACTACCTGGAGCACATACCGGATGATCGGGCCTTCGCGGAGGAGCTCGCCCGGATCCTCAAGCCCGGCGGAGTCGTGGTCGTCAACGTCCCCCACCTGCAGCCCCGCTCCCCGCTCAATCGCTTCCGCCACCGCATCGGCCTCACCGACGAATGGCACGGCCACCTTCGGCCCGGCTATACACTCGATGGGCTGCGCGCGGTGCTGGGACCCCGCTTCGCGGTGGAGCGCGTGGTGACCTATTCCCGGTTCGGCTCGGAGCTGGTGGACACGGCGCTGAACGGTGTGTACGAAGTGATGCGGAAGCGATCGGCCGGGCGGACGGCGTCGAGCAAGGGAACGGTGGTGACCGAGGCCGACGTGCGCCGGCACCGGAAGCAGTTCCGGCTACTCTCGCTCCTCTACCCGGCGCTCAAGCTCACCGCGTCGGCCGACCGGCTGCTGCCCTGGCAGCCCGGCCACAAGCTGATCGTGCGCGCGCGATTCCTGGGTTGAGCACCACGTCCGAGGCGGGCGCGCGCGAGAACGCCGATGTCGAGGCGTCCACGGACGAATACGCCCGTCGCTTCGACGGAAGCGTCGGACGTTGGTTCCTGGAGGTGCAGGCCCGGCTGACGCTCGCCGCCCTCGCCGGGCTTCCGGAGAGAGCCACGGTGCTGGACGTGGGAGGCGGCCATGCGCAGCTCGTGCCGCCGCTCCTCGGCGCGGGCTACCGGGTCACCGTCGTGGGAAGCGATCGCTCGTGCGGTCATCGCCTGGAGCCCTGGACGACGACGGGCCGCTGCCACTTCGACGTGGCCGACCTGCAGCACTTGCCGTTTGCCGACCGCGCGTTCGACGCGGTGGTCTGCTACCGGCTGCTGGCCCACAGCGTCGACTGGCGCCGGCTGGTGGGCGAGCTCTGCCGGGTGGCGGCGCGTCGGGTCCTCGTGGATTACCCCTCGCGCCGCAGCGTCAACTTCGTTTCCCACAGTCTGTTCGACATGAAGCAGTCGATCGAAGGTGGCACGACGCGTCGCTACCAGCTGTACGGGCGCGGCGACATCGCCGGAGGGTTCGCCCGGGCGGGATTCCAGGTGACCGAGGAGCGGCCGCAGTTCCTGCTGCCGATGGCGCTCCACCGGCTGGCGCGGTCGGCGCAGCTGGCCCGGGCGGCGGAGTGGCCGGCCCGCGTGCTCGGGCTGACGCGCGCGCTCGGCTCACCGGTCATCGCCCGGGCGGATCGCCGACGTGCTTGAGTGCGGCGGGGCGCGCGGCGGCCTCGAGTTCCGCCAGGAGCGTCTCGGCGCTGCGCGTCCAGGAGAAGCTCCCGGCCCGACGGAGGCCGCGCTGGCGGAGGTCGTCGACCAGCCCATCGTCGAAGGCCACGCGCTGCATGGCGGCCGCCAGGCCGTCCACGTCGTCGGGATCGACCAGCAGCGCGGCGTCACCGGCCACCTCCGGGCAGGCCGAGGTCGTCGAGGTGATCAGCGGACACCCGCACGCCATCGCCTCCACGAGCGGAATCCCGAAGCTCTCGTACCGCGAAGGGAAGACCAGCGCACGCGCCATGCTGTAGACCTCCGGCATGTCGCCGAACTCCACGAAGCCGGGTGCGTAGACGGCCGAGGGATCGGTGAACTCCCGCACGACCCCGGGCGCCAGCCGCTCCGCGATGCCGATGCCCAGGATGACGAGTGGCGGCGCGACGCGGCCTTCGGTGGCCGCCCGGTCCCGCATCCGCCCGTAGGCCTCGAGCGCGACGGTGACGTTCTTGCGAGGGGTCAGGGCCTTGCCGCCGATCTGCCCCTGGATCTGATGGCCTTTGACGACCATGAGGAGATACGGCTGCGCGGGAAGCCGGTAGCGCTCTCGCACGCGCGCGAGCGCCGCCTTGTCGGCGATGGGCCGGAAGCGCTCGTCCGCCGCGGCATACACGGTGCGGAGCTTCGACCGGGGCACCCCGGCGTGGCGCACCAGCTCATCACCGAGGGTATCGGAATTGGTGAGCACCCGCGACGCGCGGCGGCAGTAGAGCGGGATCATGACGCGGTTGTAGATCCGGTCGACACGGCCGGACCATCCGGAGTAGAACTCGGGGTGGCTCCAGTACTCGGTCCCGCGCTGCTGCACGACCGTGGGACAGGGCGCTGCCAGCGGGATGCTGAACTTGTGATGGAACAGCACGTCGAGCCGTTCACGGCGCGCCGCACGGGGCACGAGTACCTGATCCCAGAGCAGCTTCTGCGTGCCGGGCACGACGACCTCGCGCACGTTCGGCCGATCGCGGTACCGCCCACGCTGAGCCTCGTTCCAGTACAGGGCCACGTACTCGTTTCGGCGATCCAGATCGAACAGGGCGTCGCAGAGCTCTCGGATGTAGATGCCCTGGCCATCGACGTCGTCCACTGCTCGCAGCATGAGCCCGATGCGGAGCGGGCGCTGGGTGCCGGCGGGGCCTCCGAGCGACGGAGTACGGCGAGGTGCGGTGTCGATCCCGGAATCCATCAGGTCCGGCCTTTCCTGGTCAGCGATCGCGGGCGGCTTTGGGTCATGAACGTTCATGGTACCACAACCCGGGCCCCTGGGGCGTGACATCCGTCACCCGAGGACCGGTGGGCCGGCCCGCGGGGGCGGGCGGGTATATTGGGCGGAGGCGTGACAGTACACGACTCGCGGTCACCGAGGCGGAATGTCAGACGAATCGGGCATGAACGGTCTTACCCTGGTCACCGGCGCCACCGGCTTCACCGGCAGCCATCTCGTGCGCGCTCTGGCTGCCGATGGCCAGGCCGTCCGGGTCCTCGCGCGATCGGCCGCCCGGGCACGCGAGGCGCTGCCGGAGGGCGTGGAAATCATCGAGGGCGATCTGACCGACCCGGTCGCGGTGGCGCGGGCGGTGGAGGGCACCCGGACCGTCTACCACATCGCCGCGATGTACCGGCAGGCCAAGCATCGGGACGCGGAGTATGCGCGGGTCCATGTCGACGCCACCAGGCTGCTCCTGGAGGCCGCGAGCGACGACGGGGTCGAGCGCTTCGTGCACTGCAGCACCGTCGGCGTCCACGGCCACGTGGCTTCGCCGCCGGCCGACGAGGAGGCACCCTTCGGCCCCGGCGACGTCTACCAGCGCACCAAGCTCGACGGCGAGCTGCTGGCCCGCTCCTACCATGGGCGGCGCGGGCTCGCGGTGACGGTCGCCCGCCCGACGGCGATCTACGGGCCGGGGGACCAGCGTCTGCTCAAGCTGTTCCGCATGATCGCGCGGCGCCGGTTCGTCGTGCTCGGACGCGGCGACATCTTCTACCACATGGTGCACGTCGACGACCTCGTTCGCGGGCTGCGGCTGCTGGGCACCCATCCGCGCGCGCCGGGCGAGGTCTTCATCCTCGGCGGGGAGCGCTACTACACGCTGCGCGAGATCGCCGCGTTGATCGCCGAGGCCGAGGGGGTGCCGGCGCCCTGGCTCCGGCTGCCTGCCCGTCCATTCCAGATCGCGGGCACCATCTGCGAAAAGGTCTGCATCCCTCTGGGGATCGAGCCGCCGATTCACCGCCGCCGGGTGGACTTCTACACCAAGAGCCGGGCGTTCACCATCGAGAAGGCCGTGCGCCTCCTCGGCTACCACCCGCTGGTGAATCTCCGGGACGGCATCGAGTCGACGCTCGCGTGGTATCTGGCGCACGGATACCTCAAGGGCATCCGACCCGCCGGCCTCCATCCGACTGCCGCCGCCAGCTAGCCCTGTCCAGCTCGAGCGATCCGGCCCTGCCGGAGGCCGGCGAGCGGGCCTGGCGCCGCGGGGGGCGGCTGCTGGCGGCCGCCGGTCTGCTGGCGATCCTGGTGGCCACGCTCACCCCGTCGGACGATCCACGCCGCGCCTCCTTCCTCACTCCCCTGCTCTGCCTGATCTGCGGCGAGCAGGGCGGCGCCGACGTCGCCGCCAACCTGCTGCTCTTCCTTCCCTTCGCGATGGGTCTCCGGCTCGCCGGATGGTCGTGGCGCCGGACCGTGGCGGCGGCCGCGTCCGTGTCCTTCACGGTCGAGCTGCTCCAGTATCTGATCATCACCGGGCGCGATGCGAGCCTGAGCGACGTGCTGACCAACACCGCCAGCGGCGCGATGGGCGCCGCGCTCGGCGGTGTGCTCCCGGCCCTCACGGCGCCGTCACCGGTACGTGCTACCCGCCTCCTCGTTGGGGCGCTGGCGGGGCCGCTCGCCCTGCTGGCGGCGTGGGCCTGGCTGCTGGGCCCGGATATGCCGCGGGGCCGATTGATGAGCCGTTGGGCCCACGTGGCGCCGGGCATCGACGTCTTCGAGGGCCGCGTACGCTCGGTGCGGCTCAACGGGCGCGCAATGCCGGCCGACGGCCCGCCACCGGACGCCAGGAGGTTGCGCACTGAGGTCGCGGGTGGGGCGATCGACCTCGCGGCCGAAGTCACGTCCGGGGCACCGGTCAGGATCGCTTCGTGGATCTACATGTTCCGCGTGCCCTCTGGCGGTGCCGTCACCTTGAGCCAGCTCCGTCGCCGGGCCGTGTTCGCGGTGCCCGCCCGGGCGCTCCGGTTCCATTTCTTTCCGCCGACAGTGACGCTGGCGGACGCCTTCCCGGCGGAGCCGGGAGTGCCGGTCACGCTCCGGGCGGTCGAGCGCCGGCGGGATCTCGTCCTGAGCTCG
Organism: Gemmatimonadales bacterium; assembly: GCA_035703025.1. Lineage (GTDB taxonomy): Bacteria > Gemmatimonadota > Gemmatimonadetes > Gemmatimonadales > GWC2-71-9 > CAVVWJ01. The sequence goes on from DASSYY010000241.1 coordinate 11,401, forward strand.
AGCTATGGCGGCCGCACCCGCAGTGTCGCCCTGGGCATCACGCCTGCGTACGGCTGGATCCTCGTCTCGCCGTTCCAGTTCGGCGGTGGTACCGAGCGCTGGATGACCGCGCTCTGCCTGCTGTTGCTCTACCTGCCGGCCGGCTACTGGGCGGCGTCCATCGGGCGTCCGACCCGAGCCGTAGCCGGCCTCGCGGCCGGCATCTCGCTGGCCCTTGCTGCGGTGTCGCCAGCAGCCGGGCTGGCGCCGGCCCCCTGGACCGAGTGGCTCGGCGCCCTGGCGGGGGCCTCCTTCGGCTGGGCTCTCCGGCGGGCCGCGGCTAATCTTCAGACGCGATGCGTCTCGCCTTCCGTCAGCGAATCCTCCTCACCCTGATCTGCCTCGGCGCGGTGCCCACCGCCGTGGCGATCTTCGGGTGGGCGCTTACCGTGCGCTCGACGACGCCGGCGGCCGGGGCCCTCCGGGCCATGGAAGACGTGGGCGCCTCCGGCCGCGTGCTCATCCGGAGCCTGGACTCGACCCGGCTCACGGCGGTCGAGCGGCGGGCGCTCGCCGATCACGCCGACAAGCTCAACAGCGCCCTCGGCCGGTTCCAGCGGGTCAATGCCTTCGGCCGCTACTACTACGCCGGCCTGGGGCTGGTCGTACTGCTGGTAGGCGCGCTCTTCCTGTACGCCTCGGTCCGGGTGGGTGGCCACCTGTCGCGCCAGCTCAGCCGCCCGATCGAGGAGCTGATCGGCTGGACCGGCCACATTCGCCGGATGGAGGCGCTGCCGCCGGACCGCCCCCGCCGCGGCGCGCCGGAGTTCGAGGCCCTGCGCACGGCGCTGCGCGAGATGGCCACCGGGCTGGAGCAGGGCCGCGCGAGAGAGATCGAGGCCGAGCGGCTCCGGGCCTTTCGCGAGACCGCCCGGCGGGTGGCCCACGAGATGCGAAACCCGCTCACGCCGATTCGTCTCGCGGTGGCGCAGCTCGCGCGCTCGGCCGCGCCGCCGCAGCGTGAGGCCATCGAGGTGCTCGTCACCGAATCGGGCCGGCTCGAGCAGCTGGCCCGTGAGTTCACCGAATTCGGCCGGCTGCCGGAGGGCCCGGCGGCGCAGGTCGACCTGGGCGAACTGCTGGTCGACCTCGCGCGCACGAGCGTGCCGCCCACGATGCAGGTGTCGCTCGCGCTGGACCCGGGACTTCCCACCCTGCTCGGCCACTACGATCCCCTGCGCCACGCCTTCGGCAACATCATCCGCAATGCGGTCGAGGCCAGCGAAGCCCAGGGCCGGATCGACCTGTCTGCCCGTCCCGAGGACGGCGGGGTGCGGATCGAGATCGGCGACCACGGTCCCGGCGTCCCACCCGAGCTGGCGGGCCGGCTGTTCGATCCGTACGTGACGGGCAAGAGCGGCGGGACGGGGCTCGGCCTCGCACTGGCCAAGCAGACGATCGAGATGCACCGGGGCACGATCGCGGTGCAGCCGACACTCGGGGGCGGCGCCACCTTCGTCGTGCGGATGCGGGGACGGTGACGGCGCGCGCGCAGATCCTGCTCGTGGACGACGAGGCCAACATCCGGCGGATGCTGGCCGCGCTCCTGCGGGAAGAGGGGTTCACCGTGGCCGAGGCGCCCAACGGAAACGCGGCGCTGCTGCAGCTCGACGAGGTGGACCCCGACGTCATCCTGCTCGACCTCCTCATGCCGCCGGGCCCCGACGGGCTCGCCACCCTCGCGAGCATCCGGGAGCGGGGTCGCGGCACCCCCGTCATCATG
>DASSYY010000377.1:0-5941 GCA_035703025.1 Gemmatimonadales bacterium
CTCGGCCGCGGTGCCTCGGTCACACGGGTCGGCTCCGATGGCGCGGGCGGCTTCGTGGCCCGGCGCGAGCTCCGTCTCGACCAGCCGGCCGATCTGCTGGTGCCGATCGCGGAGGCGGCCGCCGATCTCATCTGCGAGGCCGATCCCGGCCGCATCCGCCGCTGCGCGCACCCCGAATGCGTGCTCTACTTCCTGGACGGCACCAAGAACGGAACCCGCCGCTGGTGCGACATGCGGACCTGCGGCAACCGGGCCAATGCGGCCGCCTACTACCGCCGCCACAGGGGCGCCGATGCCACGCACTGACGACACCTGACCGAATGGCCATCACCTACTGCGACGTTGCGCCCGGCCACGAGTGGCACGGGCCCTATCACGACCAGGAGTACGGCTTCCCGCTGAGCGACGACTCGGCGCTGTTCGAGCGCCTGGTGCTGGAGATCAACCAGGCCGGCCTCTCCTGGCTGACGATCCTCAAGAAGCGCGACGCCTTCCGCCGGGCGTACGGCGGCTTCGACCCGGTCGTGGTGGCCGGCTATGGGGCCCGGGACCGCCGCCGGCTCCTGGCCGATGCCGGCATCATTCGGAACCGTCTCAAGGTGGATGCGGCGATCGCCAATGCGGCGACCATCCTCGAGCTCAGGGCGTCACACGGCTCGTTCGCCGCGTGGCTGGACGCGCACCACCCCCGCCCGAAGGCCGACTGGGTGAAGCTCTTCAAGGGCACGTTCCGGTTCACGGGCGGGGAGATCGTGGGTGAGTTTCTGATGAGCACGGGATACCTGCCGGGGGCGCACGCGGAGAGCTGTCCGGTCTACGCGCGGGTGGCGGCGCGGCGGCCGGCATGGATGCGACCAGGGGCGCGAGAGAAGCGGCATTCCTAGCCAATCGCCGGCAACGGGCCCATCTTGCAGCACCCCATTCCAATCCGGCCCGCGTGCACGATCTTCTGACTCGGTTGCAGGCCGCCCTCGCCGATCGCTACCGGCTCGACCGCGAGCTGGGCGCCGGCGGGATGGCGACGGTCTACCTGGCCCACGATGTCCGGCACGGCCGTCCGGTGGCGCTGAAGCTGCTGCGTCCCGAGCTGGCCGCGGTGATCGGCGCCGAGCGGTTCCTGGCCGAGATCAGAACGACCGCCAACCTCCAGCATCCCCACATCCTCCCGCTGTTCGATTCGGGCGAGGCCGACGGCTTCCTCTTCTACGTCATGCCGTTCGTCGAGGGCGAGTCGCTCCGCGACCGGCTGACCCGCGAGAAGCAGCTCCCCGTCGCGGACGCCGTCCGCGTCGCGAGCGAGGTGGCCAGCGCGCTCGACTACGCCCACCGCCACGGCGTGATCCATCGCGACATCAAGCCCGAGAACATCCTGCTGCACGATGGTCAGGCCCTGGTGGCGGATTTCGGCATCGCGCTGGCCGCGAGCAAGGCCGGCGGCACCCGGATGACCGAGACCGGGATGAGCCTCGGTACCCCGCACTACATGAGTCCCGAGCAGGCGATGGGCGAGCGGGAGATCGGCCCCCGCAGCGACGTGTACGCGCTCGGTGCGGTCACCTACGAGATGCTGGCGGGCGACCCGCCGTTCCTCGGCTCGACCGCACAGGCCATCGTCGCCAAGGTGATCACCGAGAAGCCCCCGCCGCTCACCGCTGCGCGCGACACCGTGCCTCCCGCGGTTGCCGCCGCGGTGCACCAGGCGCTGGCCAAGCTGCCGGCCGATCGATTCGCCTCGGCGGCCGAGTTCGCCGCGGCGCTTGCCGGCCGGATGCCGGCGGGCACCGATTCGGGGGCGCTTGCGGCCACGACCGTCACCGCCCACCCGCGCTCCCCGGCCCGGCTCGCCCGGCCCGCCCTTCCCTGGGTGCTCCTTGCGTTCGCCGTCCTCGCCATCGGCGCGCTGGTGGCGCGCGGTCGATCGAGCGGCCGCCCGCCCGCGGAGCCGGTGCGCTTCTCCATCCAGTTGCCTCCGGCCGACCGGCTGCAGGCCGGCAACCCGCTTCCGGCCTTCTCGCCGGACGGCCGGCGGCTCGCCATCCCGGTGACGGTCGCGGGCCAGGATATGATCGCGCTCCGGCAGCTCGGCCAGGCGGAGGCGGAGCCGGTCCGCGGGACTGAGGATGGGGCGCTGCCGTTCTTCTCACCCGATGGCGTGTGGATCGCATTCACGGCACAGGGCAAGCTCAGGAAGGTGCGGGTAGAGGGCGGGGCTCCGATCGTCCTCGCGGACTCGAGGTGGGGAGGCGGGAGTTGGGCGCCGGACGGCACCATCATCTACAGCCAGTCGTACAAGAGTGGGCTCTGGCGCGTCAGCGCCGGCGGCGGCACGGCGGAGCCGCTCACCACGCCCGACTCGGCGGCGGGGGAGCTGGGCCACTGGTGGCCGCAGTTTCTGCCCGACGGGCGCCATGTAGTGTTCACCAATTTCTCGACCCCCATCGAGCGCGCCAAGATCGAGCTGCTCGACCTCCGGACGGGGAAGCGCGAGGTCCTGGTGCGGGGCGGCGTCTTCGGCCGCTACCTGAGCACGGGGCAGCTCGTGTACGCCAGTGGCGAGTCGATGCTGGCGGTGCCGTTCGATCTCGGTCGCCTGGCCGTGACCGGGCCGGCGACTCCGGTGCTGGGCGACGTCGCCGTGGTGCCGTCCAACGGGCTGGCGGCGTTCAGCGTCTCCGAGCGCGGCGACCTGGCCTACGTGCCGGCCTCCGCGCTGAACGCGGAGACGCGTCCGGTCTGGGTCGCGCGGGACGGCACCGAGCGCCCGCTCCTGACCCGGTCCGGGCGCTACGCCGAGCCGGCGCTCTCACCCGACGGCCGCCGGGTCGCGCTCACCATCACGGGGAGCGGCGGCAACCGGGACGTCTGGGTCTACGAGCCGACCCGGGACATTCTCACCCGGATCACGTCTGGCGAGGCGGCGGAGTTCGGTCCCCTGTGGACGGCGGACGGCCGGCGCCTGATCTACTCGTCCGAGCAGCCGGTCTTCGACTTGTACTCCCGCGCGGCCGACGCGGGCACACCCGAGACCCCGCTCCTGGTCGGAAGCTCCGACAAGTATGCGGGCTCACTCTCGCCGGACGGCAAGCTCCTGGCGTTCTGGCTCAGCGCCCCCGCGGGAAGTGAGATCTGGCTGCTGCCGGTGGACGGAACCGGCAAGGCCCGGCCACTGCTGCAGAGCCGCTACTCGACGCTCCACCCGGCTTTCTCGCCGGACGGCCGCTGGCTGGCCTACGACTCCGACGAGTCGGGCCGGCGCGAGGTGTACCTGCAATCGTACCCGGACCTCGGGCGGCTCCGGCGGCAGATCTCCACCTCCGGGGGGCTCAACCCCCACTGGACCCGCGGCGGTCGCGAGCTCGTCTACCGCACCGGTGACAGCGTCTTCGCGGCCGGCGTGGAGACCGCCACGGGCGAGACCGGCCGGCCCGTGTTTCTGTTCGCGGGCTCCTATGTCGAGAGCGGCTACGCCGTGACGCCGGACGGCCAACGCTTCCTGATGATCAAGGTCCCGCCGGAGTCGGCGCCCCGGCGGGTCGAGGTGGTGTTGAACTGGTTCGAGGAGATGCGAAAGGCAGGACCGTAGGCGACGACGGCAGAACCTGCCGGGTCAGCCCGGCCGGTCGAAGACGCTGCGACACTCCTGCGGCAGGTTCGGCGGCCGCTACCAGACCGTAGACGTCGCCATGCGCTGCACGACCGATTCCCCGTCGATGTCCGGGTGGACCCCACGCGAACCAGACCTCCTCGATGTCTTGGCGGGCATGGCTCGGCTCGCCGAACATGTTGTGTCGGAAGAACGCGCGCCGCTCGTCGATGGCCCTGGTCGCCCGGCTCGTACAGGAATAACCTCGGCCGAAGCCGGGGACTCACGAGCGGAGATACGCTATAGGAGTTAGCACGACTAGAGCGCGCAATCGGAGCGTCCAGGGGAGCGGACACCGGGCTGCGGGGCGTGTTCCCAGATGGCGGGCCGGGACCGTGTCGATTTCCGCGGGGTTCGTTCGACGCAGGTGTAGAGCCGGATGCACGGTGACGCCCGGCCCTCAACCCCAGTGAGGTAACGCCATGCCTTCCCCCTCTTTCAAGAAGCGCCGCTGGGCCGGCCACATCCTGAGCGCGGTCGCGGTGCTGTTCCTGCTGTTCGACGCCACCATCAAGCTGATGGTCATCCCGCCGGTCGTCGACGCCTTCACCCGGCTCGGCTTTCCGGTGGATCTCGCCCGCGGGATCGGGGCGCTCGAGCTGGCCTGCCTGATCGTGTACCTGATCCCACGCACCGCCATCCCCGGCGCCATTCTGCTGACGGGGTTCCTGGGCGGCGCGGTCGTCACCCACGTGCGGGTCGGCGACCCGCTCCTGACCCACGTCCTCTTTCCGGTCTACGTGGGCGCGCTGGCCTGGGGAGGGCTGTTGCTGCGCGGTCGGCTGGCGGCTCTCGTCGGCGAGCTGATCGGATCTCCTTCCGTGCGACCGGCCGCTGGCCGGCCGCTGGCACCAACCGTAATCCACAGGGTGTGACGACGATGCGCTTCATGACGATTGTCAAAGCCGCCGAGACCTCGGCCCCTCCGCCCCAGGCGTTGATGGACGCGATCGGGAAGCTTGGCCAGGAGGCGGCCGGGAATGGGGTCATGGTGGAGATGGGGGGACTTCTCCCGACAGCCATGGGCGCGCGCGTCCGGCTGGCCGGCGGCCGGTTGACGGTGACCGACGGGCCGTTCACGGAGGCCAAGGAGGTCGTGGGCGGCTATGCCGTCTATGCGGTCGGGTCCAGGGCGGAGGCGCTCGAATGGGCCAAGCGCTTCATGGAGCTCCACAAGGAGCACTGGAAGGGCTGGGAGGGAGAGGTCGAGCTGCGCCAGATGTACGATCCGCCGGGTGCCCCGCCCTCCTGACCGATGAGCGGGGCGGTCGGCGGCCCGTGCTCGAGCCGCGACCGCCCCCCTTCACTCCGCTACATGTGGCCCATCGACCCACCACTCGTCGGATGCCAGTCGGCGGTCGCCGCGGCGCGCTGCTCCTTCTTCGACCAGACCAGGAGCTTGGTGAACGTGGTGAGGTCCTTGCCCTTCGGCAGGTCGTACGTCTGCGCGCCGGTCGCATGCTGGAGCTTGCCCAGCCAGAGCGCGCCCTTGTCCGGCGTATCGCCGTTGGCGAGCACCAGGTACAGATCCGAGCCCGGCGCCACCGCGAAGTCGTCGGTCAGCGCAAGCCGCTGCTTGCCGCCGGCATCGGTGATCGCGTAGTCGCCGGCCGCCTTCTGGCCGGCCGCACCCATGAACATCATGCTGGCGCCCTGATCCATGCCCTTCTGCATGCCCATGGCGCTGTCGTGGCTCATCATCTGCTCGTGGCCCATCTGGTCATGGCCCATCGAGCCCTGATCCATCATGGTCGAGTCGTGGGACATCATCATCGTATCGTGCTGCATCATGCCGGTGTCCTGCTGGGCGGCGAGCGGCGCCGCGGCGATCGTACACGCCAGCAGCACGGCGGCGGATACGTTGGTGCGGTGTGACATGAGCGCTCCTGTGAAATGACGGAAAGGGTAAGACCAGGGTAGGAACGCCAGGGCAGCGTGATCGGATCTCTCGAGAGGGGATGTGACGGGGCTCAGGCCATCAGACCTCGCCGGGGACCCCGCTCGACCGCCCCCGATAGGCGTCCGCGGCCGTGCTCGCCCACGCCGCGACACGATTGCCGAGGGAGAAGCACAGGATCGCCACGATCAGCGGCAGCCCGTACTCGACCAGCATCCTGTCGGTCGACGCACTCACCAGGTGGGTGCCGCTCCGGCGGAGACTGAGGCCGAGGAACTTGAAGATCGTGCGGAGGTGCGACTCGGTATAGCGGCTCGCGATCCACCAGCCGAGCGCCATCGCGGCAAGCGCCGGCGCCCTGGGAGCGATCCAGGCGCGGAGCCGGGTCAGCAGCTCCTCGC
>DASSYY010000019.1:0-2041 GCA_035703025.1 Gemmatimonadales bacterium
AGCTGATCTCCGCCCACGGATCGAACTCGGCGAAATTGAACGCCGACGAGCCGCCGCTCTCACTGATGTCATTGTTGGGGTCGTCGTACTTCCCCAGGTCGATGTTCGCCCAGCCGCCGAGCGTGATCGACGCGTTCCCGGCCGGGAAGGTGACATAAATGTCGGGCTGCGCCACGGGCTTGTTCGTGAGGCTCAGTCCGCGCCACACGTAGGAACTGAACACGCCTAGATCGGCGCCGACGGTTTGCGCCGACACCGGCGCGGTCGCGACCAGCCCCGCGACGACGACGGCAGCTCCCAGAACGTTCGCTCGCTTCATTGTCTCTCCCACGGGAAGATGTGAACGTGACCGCGTAGCAACAAAAAAGCCCCTCGACTTGTCGAGCGGGCCGGGAACTAGCACACCATCCTGCCCCCGAAACGGCTCGACATCCTACGTGAACGCGTAGAAATTGGCGGCGCGATTGCGGTTGCTGTGACGCTGGGGGTGCATGTGAGCAATGTACCTGCGGACGCCCGACCGTCAAGGCGTGGCCGTCGTCAGACCGGCGAAGCCGGGGTGGGACCGGAGCGGCGTCCACAGCGGGTCGCTCGTGAGCTCCGCCTCGGTGATCCAGCTCGGGAGCGCGAGCAGCGGACGGAGCGTGGCCACGGCCTGGTCGAGATCGCCCGTCAGCGTGTAGATCTGCGCCAGGTAGGTCTGGATGAACGGACCCGATGCCGCGTCCTCCGACGGTGGGAGCAGCGCGAGCGCGCGCCGCCCGGAGCGGACGGCGTCCGCCGCACGCCCCGCCCGTGCGCACGCGAGGCCGTAGTGAACCAGGCGCTTCGCGTCGTCGGGCTGGAGCTGCAGCTGCGGCTCCAGCCACCGCCGGGCGGAATCACCGTAGGCGCGCTCGATGGCGGGCTCGCCCCGGTAATGGGCCGCCTCGGCCTTGAACAGGTAATACGCGCCGGTGTCCGCCTCGAAGGCGTCGGCCCGCACGGCGTCCGTCGCGGGAAAGAAGATGCTGTCCGACGAGATGACCGAGGCGGAGATTGCGTCGGCGGTCATCAGCGCGCGCGCCAGCCGGCCGGTGCTCACCCGGCTCATCGCCTGGCCGATCACCGCCCGAGCGCGCTGGCGATCGCCCTTCCAGATCAGGTACAGCATCGCCTTGTAGCCGTACGGCTTGGCCCAGTCGGGCGCGAGCTGGATCGTGCGGTCGAGCTGCCGCTCCGCCTCGGGAAACTTCCGCAGCGTCAGGTAGGTGTCGCCCAGATCGAAGGCGCGCTGCTGCGAAACGGGGTCGAATTCAATGGCCTCGCGAAACCGTTCCACGGCGGCGTCCCACCGGCCGCGGCGGCGCTCGACGTAGCCGATGGCGCCGAGCACATCACTGTTGCTCGGCTGCAGCCGGCGGGCGGCCTCGAACTCCTGGAGCGCGCGCACGTAGTCCAGGTGGCCCCAGTAGTAGTAATAGCCCAGCGCCACCCGGGCCTCCGCCAGGTCGGGCGCCAGGCGGCGGGCGGCGTCGGCCGCGCGCTTGACGCGCTCCAGCCGCTCGGGCGAGTGGTCGTAGTAGAACCAGTACATCGCCGCTTCCGCCCGGGCGAGCTTGGCGAACGCCGGCGCAAAGCTCGAGTCCAGCGCGACGGCGCGCTGGTACAGGTCGATCGCCGCGAGCACGTCGGAGCGCTCGGTGCCGCGGGCGACGTAGTCGTTGCCGCGAAGATAGAAGTCGTACGCCTCGGGGTTCCGGGTGCCCACCGCCGCCAGCGCCGCCCGCTCCGGCGCCCGCAGCGCCACGTCCAGCGCCGTCGTCACCTGCTCCGCGATCTCCGACTGCAGCCGGAACACCTCCCCCAGCTCCGCCTCGTACGTTGCCGCCCACACGTGGCTGTCGTCCGTCACCCGGATCAGCTGCGGCGTCACCCGCAGCCGCCCCGGCCCCGCCCCCGCCCGCGCCCACCGCACGCTCCCCTCCAGCACGTAGTCCGCCCCCAGCTCCCCCCCGATCGCCCGCACCGACTGCGCGCTCCCCCGGTACTGGTCCGCGCT
>DASSYY010000198.1:0-16348 GCA_035703025.1 Gemmatimonadales bacterium
TCTTCTGCGCCTGGCGGAGCTGCTCCTCGCTCCGGCTGAGGGCTTCCTCTCGCGCGTGCTGCTCGGTGACGTCCTGATAGAGGGCGATCGCTCCGGTGATCCCGCCGTCCGGACCCCGCAGCGGCACGGCGGAGGTGAGGAACGTGCGGTGGACGCCGTCGTGGGCCTCGACGTGGACCGCCTCGGGGAGCGCCGCCTCTCCCAGCCGCAGCGCCCGCGCTGCCGGCCACTCGTCCGGCGCGATCGGCTCGCCCGTCGCGGCCCGCCAGCCCCGGATCTCGCCCAGGTCGCCGACGCCGAACAACCGAGCACCGCCCCAGACGGCCCGGCCGGTGGGGTTGGCGAAGCGGATCAAGCCATCGCCGTCGAGGACCCAGACGCCGATCGGCAGGGTGTCGAGGACCTGCTGCAGCAGCCGATTGCTGCGGGCGAGAGCCTCTTCGTGGCGGCCGCGCGCGATCGCGATCTCCGCCAGATGGCTAGCGACCTCGACGACGCGGAGATCGCCGTCGTCGGGTGCGCGCGGGTCCGGGTAGTGCACCTCGAGCGTGCCCACCAGCGCCCCGTCGGCGGCGAAGAGCGGCACCGCCCACGCGGCGAGGAGGCCCTCCGCCAGCAGCGGGGCACCCCAGGCCGCGGCGGTCGGGTCGCCGGCGAGGTCTGTCACGACCACCCGTTCGCGCCGGGCCGCCGCCGCCGCGCTGAGCGAGGCGCCCTCGCGCACCGGTACCGAGGCGAGCGCGACACGCACCCCGGCGGGCAGGCTCGGCCCCGCCGCGAGCCTGAGCGTCCTGGTCTCGGGATCGAGCACCATCACGGCCGCGAGCAGATCGCTGCCGTGCGCCTCGGTGAAGCGCACCACCCGCTCGAGGAGCGGATCGAGATCGAGCCCGACGGCGATCTGCTCGAGCAGCCGGCTCTGCCCGTGTGCCAGCAGCTCGGCCCGCGTCTCCCCGGTCACGTCCGTCACCGCACCGACCATCCGCACGGCGTCGCCCGCCTCATCGCGGACGATGGCGGCGCGGTCGCGGACCTGGACGTAGCGCCCGTCGGCGGCGCGGAAGCGGTAATCGCCGCTCCACTCCGTGGCCCCGCAGGCGATGGCGGCGTGGATGCCGCTCACGATCCGCTCGCGGTCATCGGCGTGCAGCCGCTCGTACCACCACGCCGCCGTGCCGCCGCCCGGTGTCGGGGCCTGGTAGCCCAGCGCTCCCCCGTCCAGCTCCTCCCACACGATCCGGTCGGTCAGGAGATCCCAGTCCCACACGGCGTCCTGGCCGGCCGCCGCAGCCAGGCGGTAGCGCTCCTCCCGTGCGCGCAAATCCTGCTCGGCGCGCTTGCGGTCGCCGATGTCCTCGAAGGCGACGAGGTAGCGGGGCCGGACGCCTGGCTCGGGCGGGAGGGCCGTTACGGTGGCGAGCACCCAGGCGGGCTCGTCGCCCTCGCGAAGCAGGCGCTTTTCCGCCGTGTAGCTGGCGCACTCGCCGGCCAGGAGCAGCCGAATGGCCTCCCGGTCGGCCGACCGGTCGGCCGGATGGGTGGCGGCCTCGGCGGGACTGCCCGCGAGCGCCCCGGGAGTGGAGCCGAGCAGCTCGGCGAGGGCGTGATTGACCCGGAGCCACCGGCCGTCGTCATCCACCAGCCCCATCGGCAGGGCGGAGATCTCGAACACCTGGGCCGCCGGGTCGCGGACGGGCTGGGCAGCCGGCGGCCTGGCCGCCGGGGGTGGCGCCCCGTCGTCGCGCGGCCAGTGCGACCGGAGTGCCATCTCGGTGACCACCGAGGCGGCCAGGTCCTGCAGCAGGGCGACGTCCCGGGGCGACCACAGGCGGGGCAGCGCGTCGATGACACAGAGCGTGCCGGCCGGCCGGCCTTCTCCGGTGAGCAGCGGCACCCCGGCGTATGAGATCCAGGACAGCTCGCGGATGGCGGGATTGGAGCGGACCAGGGGATGGCGGCGGGCGTCCTCGACCACCAGCGGCTCACCCGACGCAACCACATGCCGGCAGAAGGAATAGGCCAGCGGCATGGAGCGGTGGCTGGCCCAGGGCTCGGGCATCCCCACGGCGCTTTCGAGCAGGACGCGATCGTCCCCGATGACGCTCACGAGGGCGACGGGCGCGCCCAGGAGGCGCGCCGCCAGGCGGGTCAAGCGGTCGAACGCCTCCTCGGGGGGAGTCTCGAGCCGGGGGGGCGGGGTCACCTGGGTCATGGCGGCCGGGCAGACGGGAGACGGTCCCCGCGGGGGTGCCGGCGAGGGCGAGCGACCCGAGGAATCTGGGGGGGAAAAGGAGGGCGTCAAGGAAGCCGGGGGGCGCGTGGCCAAGTTTCATGAAGGCGTTATCTTCCCCGTGCCCGTTACCTGGATGTTACCGTGCGCCTGCTGCCACGCGACGAGAAGTTCTTCGACCTGTTCACGGCGGTCGCGACGTTCACCGTCGAGGCGGCCCGGCTGCAGCAGGAGCTGCTCCGGGTCGAGCACAACCGGCGGAGCACGCTGGTCGACCAGATCAAGCGGCTCGAGCACCAGGCCGACCAGGTCACCCATGACGTGGTGACCCGGCTCGACCGGGTGTTCATCACGCCCCTCGACCGGGAGGACATCCACCTGCTCGCTTCGAGGCTGGACGACGTCATCGACCTCATCGACGGCACGGCGCGGCGGCTCCAGATCTTCCACGCGGGCGCGGCCCCCGACGGCGCCATGATGATCGCCGAGGTGATCGTCCGGGCCACGGAACAGCTGCAGGTAGCGGTGGCGGCGCTGGAAAAGAACAAGAACGGTACGGTGCTCAACGCCTGCGTCCAGATCAAGCGGCTCGAGGAGGAGGGCGACACCCTCTATCACGAGTGGCTGGGCCGCCTGTTCGAGGGGCAGCCCGACGCGCTGACCGTGATCAAGTGGAAGGAGATCTACGACAACCTGGAGAAGACGCTGGACGATATCGAGAACGCGGGCAACGTGCTCGAGTCGATCTCCATCAAGCACGCGTGAGCATGTCCCACGACGTAGCCTACGTCCTGGCGATCGTCCTGGTCGCCCTGATCTTCGATTTCATCAACGGCTTCCACGACAGCGCCAACTCCATCGCCACGGTGGTCTCGACCCGCGTGCTCTCGCCGGGCGTCGCGGTGGTCTGGGCGGCCGTCTTCAACTTCGCCGCCGCATTCGTGGTCGGCACGGCGGTCGCCAAGACGATCGGCACCGGACTGATCGTGCCCTCGGTCGTCGACCCCGACCTCATCCTCAGCGCGCTGATCGGCGCGATCGCCTGGAACATCATCACCTGGTACGTGGGCCTGCCCAGCTCCTCGAGCCACGCCCTGATGGGCGGCCTCGGTGGGGCGGCCATCGCCAAGGCCGGTTTTCCCGCCCTCCAGCTCGGCGGCTGGGTCAAGCCGATCCTGTTCATCTTCATCTCGCCGCTCCTCGGCATGGCCCTGGCGCTGATTCTGACCGTCACCTTCTCCTGGGCGCTCAAGGGCGCGCCGCCCGGACCGGTGGACCGGATCTTTCGGCGGCTCCAGCTGCTCTCGGCAGCCCTCTACTCCTTGAGCCACGGTGCCAACGACGCGCAGAAGACGATGGGGATCATCGTGGGCCTGCTGGTGTCGAGCCAGGCGCTGTTCGCGGCCCAGACCGGCTGGCTGCACCACCTGCACGTCCCCACCGCGGACCGGATCCCCCTCTGGGTCGAGATGGCGGCCTATACCGCCATCGGCCTCGGCACGGCGCTCGGTGGCTGGCGGATCGTGAAGACCATGGGCAGCCGGATCACCAAGCTCCGGCCGTTCGGCGGGTTCTGTGCGGAGACGGCCGGCGGTATCTCCATCCTCATCTCCTCGCAGCTGGGCGTCCCGGTCAGCACGACGCACACGATCACCGGCGCCATCGTAGGCGTGGGCGCGGCGCAGCGGCTGTCGGCGGTACGGTGGGGGGTGGCGACGCGGATCGTGTGGGCCTGGATTCTCACGATCCCGATGGCCGCGGCGATTGCGGCGGTGAGCTACCTGGTGCTGCGGCGCTAGGCGCGGCGATCGTCAGGCTGCCGCGGTCGCCCGCTTGGCGTCGATCGCCGCCTGGTAATCCTCGAGCAGCCGATCGTACACGGCGTCCCAGTCCCGCGCTCGCGCGGTGGCGAGCGCCCCGGCGCCGAGCTGCTGGCGCAGCGCCCGGTCGGTGAGGAGGCGCCGGAGGCCGGCCGTGACCGCCGGGGCGCTGTCGGGCTCCACCAGCCACGCATTCCTCCCGTGCTCCGCGAACTCGAGGACGCCGCCGGACGCCGCCACCAGCGACGGCAGGCCGGACCCCATCGCCTCCAGCAGTGAGTTGCCGAACGTCTCCGTCGTGGACGGGAAGGCGAACACGTCGGCCGAGGCGTAGGCGGCCGAAAGCTCCGCTCCCTGCAGCAGGCCGGTGACGTGGACGCCGGGGATCTCGCGCCGCCGGATCTCCTCCTCGAGCGGCCCCCGCCCCACCAGCACCAACTTCCCCGCCCCGCGCTCCGGCGCCAGCGTCTCCCACGCGTCGAGTAGCAGCCCCAGGTTCTTCTCCCGCGCGATGCGCCCGATATACGTCACCAGCAGGTCGTCCGGCCCCAGCCCGAAGGCGGCCCGGTACGCCTCGCTCCGCCAGGCCGGCGAGAAGACGGCGGGATCGACGCCGCGGCTCCAGATCCCCGTATGGGTCACCCCGTGGCGATGCACCGCCTCCTCGTAGATGCGCGACGGACAGAGCACCCGGTGCGCCTGCCCGTAGAACCATCGCAGATAGTGCCAGCCCGCCCGGAGCGCCCACGGGACGCCATAGCGGGCGGCGTACTGGTCGTAGTCGGTGTGGGCGGAGGCGACGAGAGGGAGGCCCAGCTGCCGGGCCGCCTTGAGGCCGGCGATGCCGAGCGAGAACTCGGTGGCCACGTGCACCACGTCCGGCCGGAAGGCGGCCAGGTCTTCCACGACCTCGCGGAGCCTGGGGAAGGCCCACTGCACGTCGGGATACAGAAAGAAGGGCACGCTGGGGGAGCGATGGACCTCCGGCCGGTCCGGCACGTCGTCAGGCAGGGCATAGGTGGCGCTGTAGACCCGCACGGCGTGGCCCCGGGCGTGGAGGGCGTCGGTCAGCCGAAGCAGGGTCACCCCCACCCCGCTGACCATCGGCCAGTACACCTCGGAGAACAGGGCGATTCGCAAGCGGCCACGCTCGGGGGTTGGAGTCGGGTAGTGCCACGCCGGCGGCGTCCTGCCGGTGCCTCAACCCTAGAACGGGGCGGGCGGGGCGACAAGGGGATGAGACCTGGATGAGATCGCGATGACTGGCCTGCGCGATTCTATCGTGCGTCTCGGAGCCGCGAGCGTCGCGGGCACTTGGTCGATCGGGACGCCTTCATCCAAACTCAGCACGGAGGCACCCATGCGTACCATGTCCAGAATCGCGACCCGCCTGCTCCTCGGTCTCGTCGTCGCCAGCGCCGCCGCCTGCGGCGGCGGCGGGGATGCCACGGCACCTTCGCCCGCTCCGGGCCCGGGCGACGGCCAGGTGAGCGGCACGTACACCCTGAGCGGTGTGCGGACCCTCGGCAACCTGCACGGCGGCGGCAGCGGGATCCCGGTGACCTTCACCGATGGCGCCGGCCGGCCGCTGGTGTTCGAGGGCGGCACGCTCACGCTGGGAGCCGACGGCGTGTTCGACCTCGTGGTGCAGGCCAAGTACAACGGGAACCCGACGGAGATGACCGACCACGGCACCTACACCGTCTCAGGTGGCGGCACGATCGACTTCGACAGCGAGAAGTCGACCCCCCGGCTCTCCACCGGCAGCCTGACCGGCAATCAGGTGAAGGCCTTCAGCCAGTTCGGCGGGATTCCGTTCGAGATTACCACGGTGAAGTGATGTCCTCCCAAGCAGGCCGCACGAGACGGCGCCGCGAGACCGCGGCGCCGTCGCTCCGCTAGATTGGGAGGATGCGCGTTCGCGAGCCTATCAACGCCTGGTCCCACTTCATCGGCCTGATCCTGGCCGGCGCCGGCAGCATCCTGCTGCTTCGCCTCGCCCGGGGCGAGGCCCAGACGGTCTCGTTCGCGGTCTACGGCGGCTCGCTCGTCCTGCTCTATGCGGCCAGCACGCTGTACCATGCCCTGCCGCTGCCGGCTCACCGCCTGCGGCCGCTCCGCACTCTCGACCACATCGCGATCTACTTCCTGATCGCCGGGACCTACACTCCGGTGGCGGTGGTGACCCTCCACGGCACGCCGGGCGAGGTGCTGCTGGTCGCGGCGTGGGGCATCGCCATGCTGGGGGTTCCTTTCAAGATCTGGTGGCTGGACGCGCCGGTGTGGTTCTCCACGGCGATCTACCTCGCGATGGGCTACATGTCGCTTCTCGCGGCGGCGCCGCTCGCCGCCGCGGTCCCGCCGAGCGGGCTGGCGTGGCTGGTGGCAGGTGGCATCGCCTACACGGCGGGGGCGATCATCTTCACCCGCGAGCGCCCGAATCCATGGCCCGGCCGGTTCGGCCATCACGAGATCTGGCACCTGCTGGTCCTGGTCGGGAGTGCCTGCCACTTTGCGTTCATGATCTTTCACGTGGCGGCGTGAGACCAATGGGCGACAGGCGGGTATCGATCGTGAGTGAAGTGGAGCTGAGCGGTGGCCCGGTCCCGGACGATGCGCGCGTGCTCACGCCCGAGGCGCTGGCGCTGGTGGCCCATCTGACACGGCGCTTCGCCGATTCGCGAGCCCTCCTGCTCGAGCGCCGCCATGAGACTCAGCGCCGCTTCGATGCGGGCCAGCTCCCCGCCCCACTTGCCGAAACGGCGGGCGTGCGCGAGGCCGACTGGATCGTGGCTCCCGCGCCGGCGGACCTGGACGACCGGCGGGTCGAGATCACCGGCCCGGCCGAGCCGAAGATGATGATCAACGCGCTCAACTCGGGCGCCCGGGTCTTCATGGCGGACTTCGAGGACGCCCTGTCACCGCCGTGGACCAACGTCGTGGCCGGGCAGGTGAGCTGCATGGACGCCGTGCGGCGGACGCTGGAGTACACCAGCCCCGAGGGCAAGCACTACCGGCTCGGCGAGCGGCTCGCCACCCTGGTCGTGCGGCCCCGCGGCTGGCACCTCGACGAGGCGCACGCGCGGGTCGACGGCCGGCCGGTCCCGGCGAGCCTGTTCGACTTCGCCCTCTACCTCCATCACAACGGCCACGAGCTGGTCCGGCGCGGCAGCGGCCCCTACTTCTACCTGCCCAAGCTCGAGAGCCATCTCGAGGCGCGGCTGTGGAACACCGTGTTCGAGGAGGCGCAGCGGTTCGTCGGGCTGCCCCAGGGGACCATCCGGGCCACCGTGCTGATCGAGACCGTCGTCGCCGCGTTCGAGATGGACGAGATCCTGTACGAGCTCCGGCCCCACGCCGCCGGGCTCAACGCCGGCCGCTGGGACTACATCTTCAGCGTCATCAAGAAGTTCGGGCACCGGCCCGAATTCGTCCTCCCCGACCGGGCGCAGGTGACCATGGGGGTGCCGTTCATGCGCGCCTACACCGAGCAGCTGGTGCGGACCTGCCACCGGCGCCGGGCCCACGCCATCGGGGGAATGGCGGCGTTCATTCCCTCGCGCCGCGACGAGGAGGTCAACCGCACGGCGCTGGCGCGCGTCCGCGAGGACAAGGGCATCGAGGCCGACCTCGGCTTCGACGGCGCGTGGGTGGCACACCCCGACCTGGTCCCCGTGGTCGCGGCGGTGTTCGACGCCCGGCTGGGCGACCGTCCCCACCAGAAGGACCGCATGCCGCCCGATCCGGTGGACCCGGCGCGCCTGCTGGACGTGCGCATCCCCGGCGGCCGGGTGACGGAGGCGGGCGTGCGCGGCAACGTGAGTGTCGCGCTCCAGTACCTGGAGGCTTGGCTCCGCGGCGCCGGAGCGGTGGCGATCAACAACCTCATGGAGGACACGGCGACGGCCGAGATCGCCCGGGCCCAGCTGTGGCAATGGATCCACCATCGCACGCCCGACGAGACCGGCCGGGCGGTGACGCTGGAGCGAGTCCGGGGGTTCCTCGACGAGGAGCTGGCGGCGCGAACGGCGGTGGCGGGCCGCTGGCAGGACGCGGCTCAGCTCCTGGACGCGCTGGTCGCGGCCGAGCGCTTCCCGGAGTTCCTGACGCTGATGGCCTACCGCCGGCTCGAGGGGTAACAACGACTCGAGGGGTGAGGCGAGCCTCACCCCTCGAAGGGGAACTGGGGCGGCTGGGGTCGAACCAGCAACCTCCCGGTTAACAGCCGGGCGCTCTGCCGATTGAGCTACACCCCAAGGTCAAACGCGCGGGGACAGACAGCTTACAGGGTTACGGCACGATGGGTCAAGGCCGCTCTTGCGGCGCTGCTGAGGACACGCGCGAGGGAACCTTGACCCTCCCTCTGGGGAAGACAACCTTAAGGTGGCCAGCGACCCGCGAAGCGCCATCCGGCTGTTCCCCGCCCTCTGCAGCCAAGGAGTCCGGCGTCCATGAAACGATCCGTCACCCTCGCCATCAACGGCTCCTCCCGCACGGTACAGGTCGAGGCCCGGGCCCTGCTCGTGCACGTGCTGCGCGACGAGCTCAACCTCACGGGGACGCACATCGGCTGCGACACGAGCCAATGCGGAGCGTGTACCGTGCTGATCGACGGCCAGGCGGTCAAGAGCTGTACCGTCCTCGCGGTCCAGGCGGAGGGACAGCAGGTCACGACGATCGAGGGGATCGGCAGCATGGACGGGCTCCACCCGCTGCAGCAGGCCTTCTGGGACAAGCACGGGCTCCAGTGCGGCTTCTGCACGCCCGGCATGATCATGACGGCGGTCGACCTGCTCGCGACGCATCCCGATCCGTCGGAGGCCGAGATCCGCCACGCCATCGAAGGCAACTACTGCCGCTGCACCGGGTACCAGAACATCGTCGCCGCCATCCAGGCGGCCGCCTCCACTTTGCGCGCGCACCCGCGCGCGGCCGCGCCCGCGGGCGCCGGCGCCTGAGGAGAACGACATGCCCACGCTGTTCGGCTCCGCCATCAAGCGCCGCGAGGATCCGCGCCTGATCACCGGCGCGGCCACCTACGTCGACGACGTCAAGCTGCCCGGCCTCACGTACGCCGCCATCCTGCGGAGTCCGTACGCGCACGCCCGGATCTCGTCGATCGACGTCGCCGCGGCCAGGAAGGCCCCGGGCGTCGTCGCGGTGTACACCGGCGCCGACCTCAAGGACAAGGTGGCCCCGGTCCCCTGCGCCTGGAACGTGCCCAACTGCGACCTCAAGGTGCCGGCGCACCCGCTGCTCGCGTACGACAAGGTGCGCTACGTGGGCGACGGCGTCGCGATGGTAATCGCGGAGTCGCGCGCGGAAGCCCGGGACGCGGTGGACCTGATCGAGGTGGACTACGACACGCTCCAAGGCGGGGTCGATCCCGAAAAGATGGCGCAGCCGGGCGCCCCGCAGGTTCACGACGACGTACCCAACAACGTCGCCTTCACGTGGGTGGTGGCCGGCGGCGATGCTGCGGCGGCATTCGCTGGCGCCGACGTGACCGTCAAGCAGCGCATCGTGCAGCAGCGGCTGCTCCCCACCGCCATGGAGTGTCGCGCGGCGGTAGCAAGCTACAACAAGGGGACCGGCCAGCTCACGCTCTGGGCCACGAGCCAGAATCCGCACATCCACCGCTTCCTCTGCTCCGTGATGCTCAAGCTGCCGGAGCACCGGATCCGGGTCATCGCGCCCGAAGTGGGCGGCGGCTTCGGCAGCAAGATCCCGGCCTATCCCGACGAGGCGCTGGTGAGCTTCGCGTCCATGCAGCTCGGGCGGCCGGTCAAGTGGACCGAGGACCGGAGCGAGAACTACAAGGTCACCATTCACGGCCGGGATCACATCGAACACGTCGAGATGTGCGGGACGAAGGACGGGCGGATCACCGGCATCCGCACCGAGGTCTACGCCGGCCTCGGCGCCTATGCCTCGACCGCGGGCCCCGGCATTCCCACCATCCTGCACGGCCTGGTCTACTCCGGCGCGTACCAGATCCCCAACATCCTCGGCACGATCCGCGGCGTCTACACCACCGGCGCGCCGGTGGACGCGTACCGCGGTGCGGGCCGGCCCGAGGCCGCGTACCTGATCGAGCGGCTGGTGGACATCTTCGCCCGGAAGATCGGCATGGATCCGGCCGAGGTGCGGCGCAAGAACTTCATCCCCAAGGACAAGTTCCCCTACACCGTCGCCACCGGCCTGGTGTACGACTCGGGCGACTACGAGCCCGCGCTCGACAAGGCGCTCAAGATCCTCGATTACCCGGCGTTCCGGCGGCAGCAGGCCGAGGAGCGGAAGAAGGGCCGCTACCTGGGGGTCGGGGTCATCAGCTACATCGAGATCTGCGGGCTCGGGCCGTCGCAGGTGGCGGGCGCGGTCGGGTTCGGCGGCGGGCTCTACGACTCGGCCATCGTCCGGGTGTATCCGACGGGTGTGGTGCGGGTGTACATCGGGGCCAGTCCCCACGGCCAGGGCGAGGAGACCACCTTCGCGCAGATCGTGGCGGAGGAGTTCGGCTACCCGGTCGAGAACGTGGAGATCGTCCACGGCGATACCGAGACCACCCCGCAGGGATGGGGCACCTACGGCAGCCGCAGCACGGCGGTGTGCGGCTCGGCGGTGAAGGTCGCGGCAGGGCGGGTCAAGGAGAAGGCCAAGAAGATCGCGGCCCACCTGCTCGAGGCCAACGAACAGGACATCGAGTGGAAGGACGACGCGTTCCGCGTCCGCGGCTCGGCCGACCAGGCCAAGAGCTTCGCCGAGGTTGCGCTGATGGCCAACGTCGCCTGGAACATGCCGGCGGGCGTGGAGCCCGGGCTCGAGGCCTCGGCCTTCTTCGACCCGAGCAACTTCGTCTACCCGTTCGGAAGCCACCTCTGCACCGTCGAGGTGGACATCGAGACCGGCGAGGTGAAGATCCTCCGCTACATCGCGGTGGACGACTGCGGTCCGCACATCAATCCGATGATCGTCGAGGGCCAGATCCACGGCGGCCTCATCCAGGGCATCGGCGAGGCGCTGCAGGAGATCGCCGTCTACGACGACGACGGCCAGCTCATCACCGGCACCATGATGGACTATGCCGTGCCCAAGGCGAGCCAGATGCCGCACCTCGAACTCGACCACACCGTGACGCCGTCTCCGGTCAACCCGCTCGGCATCAAGGGCTGCGGCGAGGCCGGGACGATCGCGTCGGCCGCCTGCGTGGTCAACGCCGTCTGCGACGCGCTGTCGCCGTTCGGGATCCTGCACATCGACAAGCCGCTGACGCCCGCGCGGGTCTGGGCCGCCATCCAGGCCGCCAAGGAGACCGCCCGATGATCCCCGTGTCCTTCGAGTACGCGCGCGCCACGTCGCTTCGCGACGCGCTCAGTGTGCTCGCGCAGGGCGACGGCACCAAGCTCATCGCCGGCGGGCACAGCCTGCTGCCCGTCATGAAGTTCCGCCTGGCGCAGCCGCCCAAGCTGCTGGACATCTCCCGCCTGGCGGAGCTGCGCGGGATCGTGGAATACCGCAAGGGCGCCCGCATCGGAGCGGCCACCACGTACCGCGAGCTGCTGGAGAGCGACCTGCTGCGGGAGCGGTTCCCGATCGTGGCGGAGTGCACCGACAACATCGGCGACTGGCAGGTGCGGAACCGCGGCACCATCGGCGGGAGCCTGGCCCACGCCGATCCCGCCTCCGACATGCCGTCGCTCATGCTCGCGCTCGATGCCACTTTCAACGTGCGCTCGAAGCGCGGCCGGCGCGCCATCAAGGCGCGCGAGTTCTTCCAGGGCCCGTTCGCGACGGCCCTCGCCGAGGATGAGCTGCTGCTCGACATCGTGCTCCCGCCGCTCCCCAAAGGCGCGGGCACCGCCTACCTGAGCCAGGACCAGGCGGCCTCGGGGTACGCGCAGGCGGGAGCCGCGGTGATCGTGGCCCGCAGCCGGAAGACGATCAATCATGCGGTCATCGCGCTCACCGGCGTGGGCGAGGTCGCCGTGCTCGTCGCGGCGGCCGACCAGCTCGTCGGCACCAAGGGCGAGCCTGAGGCGCTGGCCCGCGTCGCGGCCGCGTCGGTGGAGGGCATCGAAGTCCAGGGCGACATCCACGCTCCCGCGGCGTATCGCCGCCACCTGGCGCAGGTCATCGTCCGCCGGGCGCTCGAGAAGGCGCTCGAGCGCGCCAAGTAACCCGGAACGGACGACATGAAACTCAACTTCGCCGGCGCCCCCGAAATCACGGCCCCGCCGGCGGTGGTCTGGGGCAAGCTGCTCGATGCCGATTTCGTGGCCGCCTCCGCGCCGGGTGTCGAGTCGGTCGAACGGGTCGACCCGACGCACTTCAAGGTGATCTCCGGGCTCGGCGTGGGCGCGGTGAAGGTTCGATTCAAGCTGGACGTCGAGCTGTTCGACATCGTCGAGGGCCAGCAGCTCAAGATGCGCGCCCGCGGCAAGGCCCCCGGATCCAACGTGGACGTCGTCTCGGCACTGCAGGTCGAGGATGCGGGAGACGGCCGGACCCGCCTCAACTGGTCCGCCACGAGCGACGTGAGCGGCACCGTGGCGAGCGTCGGCGCGCGGCTGCTGGAGGGCACGGCCCGCAAGCTCACCGAGCAGTTCTGGACCGACTTCGCCCAGCGCGTCAGCGCCGGCTGATCCGAGGATGCGAGCCCGGCGCCTCGCCTCGTCCGACCTCGCCGCTCACTCCCCCGACGAAATCGCAGGTGCGGTGCTGCTGGCCGCGGTCCGACTGGCCGGCGGCCCGCTGCGCAAGGGCACGCGGCTCGATGCCGCCACCGCGGCGCGGCTGATCGCGGCGGCGCAGTCGGGTGAGCTCGCGGAACCCGTGCGCCTGGCGCGGCTCGATCCGGGCGATCTGCACGAAGACGAGGCCGCCGGGCGCCTGGCCCGCGCCGCTGCCGGCCCCGGGCTCATCCTCGAGGAGCCGCGCCAGAGCCGGCTCGACCTGACGGCGCGCTGGGACGGCGTGGTGCACGTTCAGGTGGAGAGCCTCCGCCGGCTCAACACCGCCGACGCGCTCGAGGTGTTCACCCTGTACCACGGCCAGGCCGTCGTGGCCGGCGAAGTCGTGGCGTCCGTCAAAGTCGCGCCCCACGTCGTGCCGGAGACCCTCGTGCGCGCAGGCGAGGCGGCGGCCCGTGAGTCGCCGCCGCTGGTGGACGTCCGGCCCTACGTTCCTCAGGTGGTGGGGGCCATCGCCGAGGAGGCGCTGAGCGCCGAGGGGCTGGAGCGCTTCGAGGCCGGCGCCCGCCGCAAGGTCGAGGCCCTCGGCTCGCGCTTCGCCGGAACGATCGTGGTAAGGGCCGCGGACCCCGACGTGGCGGAGCGGGAGGCGCGGGCCGCCCTCATCGGGATGGTGCGCCAGCAGGGGCTGCGCGTCGTCCTCGTGGGCGGCGTCTCGGCGGGGGACCCACTGTCTCCGTTCTTCGCGGCGCTCGCCGGCCTGGGCGGCCGCGTACTCCGCCGGGGCGTGCCGGCCCACCCCGGCTCGATGATCTGGCTGGCGGAGCTCGACGGCAGCCGGCTCCTGGGGCTGCCGCAGTGCGGCATGTTCACCATGGCCACGGCCGCCGATCTGGTCCTGCCTCGCCTGCTCACCGGCGAGGCCCTCGGCGCCGCGGAGCTGGCGGACCTGGCCCACGGGGGAGTGCTCGGGAAGCCGATGCGGTTCCGGTTCCCGGCCTACGCCCGGGACCTCACCTCGCCCGAGGCGTGAGCTGGAAATTCACGCTGGACAGCGAGGGCTTTCACTCTCGATTCACGCAGGACCGTTAGGATGCCTCCTGGTCGTCCGGCACCTCTTCTCCAGCCAGGAGCGCACCATGTCCGACCAGAAGCACGTCCGCCTCGAGTTGACCGAGGAGCAGAAGGCGCAAGTGAAGGCCGTGACGGGCAAGGACGCCCGCGCGATCGAGTTGAACGCCGAGGAGCTGGAGGAGCGCATCGCTCCGTCCCTCAAGTTCCCGCCCCGGTAACACACTGCGCCCAAGCGACTTCCACCCCCTCCCACTCGCGGCCCGAGTGGGAGGGGCGCTCTATTTCATACTCCTGCCAGGAGTCGAGCGCCGCCAGCCCCGGCCGGACGGTGCGCCGCCTCCCGGCCCCGGCGATATTCCGGGGTCTCCATCGAGGACTCGCCCGACCCGTGACGCCGCTCGCCGACATCGACGCCGTACAAACCCGCTTCGCCGCCCAGGGCTACGTCGCCGATCGGGACCTCGCCACCGCCGTCTTCCTGTCCCTCGCGCTCGGCCGCCCGCTGCTGCTCGAGGGTGAGGCCGGCGTGGGCAAGACCGAGGTGGCGCGAACCCTCGCCGCCGTGCTCGGAAGCCAGCTGATCCGCCTCCAGTGCTACGAGGGGCTCGACGTCAACACCGCGGTGTACGAGTGGGACTATCCGCGGCAGATGCTGGAGATCCGGTTGCTCGAGGCGCGCGGTGAGGCCCGGACGGCTGCGACGCGCGACATCTTCAGCGAGGAGTTCCTCATCCGCCGCCCGCTGCTGCAGGCGCTGGAGAGCCGCGCGGACGAGCCGCCGGTGCTGCTGATCGACGAGGTGGACCGTGCCGACGAGGAGTTCGAGGCCTTCCTGCTCGAGATCCTGAGCGACTTCGCGATCAGCATCCCCGAGATCGGCACCATCCGGGCGGAGCGGCCGCCGCGCGTGATCCTGACGAGCAACCGGACGCGCGAAGTGCACGACGCGCTCAAGCGCCGCTGCCTCTACCATTGGATCGACTACCCTACCGCGACGCGGGAGCTCGCGATCCTACGGGCCCGGCTGCCGCAGGTGCCGGACGTGCTGGCCGCCGAAGTCGTCGCCTTCGTGCAGCGGCTCCGGACGGCCGACCTGACCAAGGCGCCGGGCATCGCCGAGACGCTCGACTGGGCCGCCGCGCTGTTGGCGCTCGGGGCACGGCACCTCGAGCCGGCGCAGGTGGAGCAGACGCTCGGCGTGCTGCTCAAGTATCAGGAGGATCTGGGGGCGATGCGGGGGGGCGGGGCGCGAACGATGCTCGCCGAATCGCGGGCCGGAGCGCGCTAGGGCTCGACGACCAGGATCTCCAATCGGTCGCGGCCATGCACGCCCGGATCGATGCGGCCGAGGTAGACGCCGGCGAGCGACTCGGCACAGGCATGGGCATCGAGCTGGTCGACGGGGTGCGTGGTGGTGAGGCCGACCACGGTCATCCCCGCGGCGCGCGCCGCCTGCACGCCGGCCGGCGCGTCCTCGACCACCAGGCAGTCCGGCGGCGAGACGCCGAGCTCGCGGGCCGCCAGCAGGTAAGCGTCGGGGCTGGGTTTCCCGCGGGTCACGTCCTCGGCGCAAACCAGCACTGGCGGCACGGGGAGGCCGGCCCGGCGGAGACGCGCGGTGGCGATCGGCCGAACGCCCGAGGTGGCCACGGCCCAACTCCGGCGCGGGAGGGCGTCGAGCAGCCGGAGCGCACCCGGCAACGGCCCCATGGGCGCCGTGTCGGGCTCGTCCACCGGGATGAACGCCCTGACCTCGGCCTCGGCGTCCAGATCCGGGGCGGCCATCCGGATGGTCTCGAGCGCCCGGCGCCCGTGGCAGACGCGCAGGAACGGCTCGGGCCGGAGCCCCCGGGCACTCGCCCACCGCCGCCACTGCTGCTCGACGTAGGCGGTGGAGTCCACGAGGACGCCGTCCAGATCGAAGAGAACCGCGGAGCACTCGAAGCGTTTCATGTCCGCCAATAATGTTTCGCGAGATTCGATTGCGTTAGACCCGGTCGACGGGGAGATCCTGCTCGCGAACGTGGCCCGCTTCGGCCGGCTGCTTCGCGGCGCGGGCCTGGACGTCGACAGCGGCCAGATCGCAACCTTCGCCCGCGCGCTGACCCTGCTCGGCGTCGGCCGCCGGGCTGACGTCCGGGCCGCGGGCCGCGTCATCTTCGTACGCCGGCGGGAGGACGGGCGGCTCTACGAGGCCGCCTTCGACCTGTTCTGGCGGCGCCAAGCGGGCTCGAGCACCGTGAGCGACCGCCTGCCGCGGCTCCGCCAGGACGAGCGTCGCGAGCAGCCCGCGGACCCCGCCGGCGGCGCCGCCGGCGACGAGGAGCTCGTGGCCGCGGTCCGGCGCGGCGCGGCCAGTCTCACCGAGGAGCTCCGCACGGCCGATTTCGGCGCGCTCACCGCGGAGGAGGCGCGCGACGCCCAGGCGATGCTCGAGGCGCTGCGGCCGCGGCTTCCCATGCGGCGCGCCCGCCGGAGCCGAAGCGGCCGCAGCGGCCACCGGCCCGCGGCCCGCGCGATGCTGCGTCACGCGC